>CALMNM010000105.1 GCA_937868795.1 uncultured Acholeplasma sp. | reverse complement strand
TGTGTCGATAAGGGTTTTGCGCGCAATGAAGCGGTTGATGTCGTCATCAGACCTGAGGATATTGATATCATGCCTAAAGGAAAAGGGGTCTTGTCAGGTGTCGTGGAATCCATCGTTTTTAAAGGGGTTCATTACGAGATTGATGTCAAGACGAAACATCGCAATTACACCATCCACACCACGGATTATGCTAAGGAAGGCAGTGAAGTGGACTTAAAATTTGGTCCAGAAGATCTGCATGTGATGGAACAATGGTAACGCAAGAATATCGTGGTCATCAGCGACCAAAAAAGAAAATCGAATTCTATTTAGGAATTCCTTATTATGTCGTTTTAATCATCTTAGTCGTTATTCCTATCTTCTTGCTTGTGGTTTCTTCATTTCAATATGATAATCAATCAGGCATCTATCCCATCAGTTTCACCTTAAATCATTATCTTGATTTCTTAAGGGCATCCGCGTTTGTAAGAGCGATGACATCGTCATTATGGATCGCAGCAGCAACGACAGTTGTAACACTCATTATTGGCTATCCTCTTGCTTATCTACTGACGCAACTTAAGTTTAGAACACAGATTACTTTACTCCTTTTAATCAATGCCCCCATGTGGATTAATATGTTATTAAGAGTCCGTGCACTTGAACAAATCATCCGCATGTTATTCCCGTTTTTGATCGATAGTTTTGCAGGGGTAGTTCTAGGATTGGTCTACATCTATCTACCTTTTATGATTTTACCCATCTATGCTGTTTTATCAAAAATCGATCCAAATCTTGTCGAATCCGCAGCTGATCTTGGTGCAAATAAAACCAAAACGCTCACCAAAGTGATCATTCCCTTGTCATTATCAGGGGTTTTATCAGGCATTTTGATGGTGTTTCTTCCCTCAGCGACGACGATCATTATTCCCCAATATTTAGCACCGTCACAAAACATTTATATGATTGGAACACTGATTGAAAAAAGTATTATCAATAATGGACGAATCAGTTATGCGAGTGCGGTCGCCATTGTCTTGTCGATTGTCATTTTGGGTATCGTTTATTATATCAAAAAATTAGATAAGTACAAGGGGGTCAATAGCAATGAAAAAGACGTCTATTAACCCAACCCAAATCCTATTCCTTATCTTAGTTTTCCTCTTTATTTATGCACCTATTATCTCAATTGCTGTCTTCAGTTTCAATGAAGCAAATTCACTCACGCGTTGGAGTGGATTCACATTTGATCGCTATATCGAACTTTTCACAGACCGTGAACTTTTCAATTGGAAAGATCCGCGGGAATCCATCGTCTTGATGACCTTGTGGATTGCCCTTGTCTCAACTTTTGTCTCGACAATTTTAGGAACACTTGCTACCATCGCGTTAACACAGACCAAAAAAGTCATCCGTGATTTAACCATGACAGTGAACAACATACCTATTGTCAGTCCTGAAATTATTACAGCAGTCTCCTTGCTCGTTCTCTTTGGCGCGATGCAAATAGCTCCTTCATATAATACGATGCTTTTGGCACACATTGCGTTTTCAACGCCCTACGTTTTAATTACGGTCTATCCAAAAGTAAAAAGCTTAGATCCCAATATAGCAGATGCAGCCTATGATCTAGGAGCTTCACCTTTTAAAGCGCTGATCAAAGTGATCTTACCGCAAATCAAAGTGGCCATCTTTGCTGGAGCAGCGATTGCATTTACCATGAGTTTTGATGATTTTATCATCAGTTACTTCGTTGCGGGGTCATCTGGAGACAAAAACATCTCGATTTATCTTTACACCAATCGTCTTTCACCAAAGCCGATTATCAATGCCTTATCAACGATTATCTTAGTCATCATTGGTGGTAAAATCACTTATGACTACATAAAATCTGGAAAAAAAGTGGAGGAACTCGAATGAAAAAAATCTTTATTTTACTCGTCATGTTGACCATGACCACACTTCTTGTGTCCTGTGAGTCAGGGCCGACACTCCGTCTCTATAACTGGGGTGAATACATTGATGACAGCCTAGTCGCTCTTTTTGAAGAAGAAACAGGCATCACTGTCAAACAGATCGCGTTTGATTCCAACGAAGTCGCGATTACCCAAATTAAAGGTGGGAATCAGTATGACCTCGTCATTCCATCGGATTATGCGATTGAGCAGCTCGCTATTGAAGAACTCATTGTGCCAATCGATTGGAATGAAGTCACTGAATTTGATCCTGAGACAGATTTAGCTACTGGTCTCAGCACCATCCTAGACACAGTGAAAAATGCGGTGAATGGTTTTGATTTACTGGAATATTCGGTTCCTTATTTTTGGGGAAATGTGGGGATTCTTTATGATGCCACCGTGGTCACAGAAGAAGATCTAGTCGGTTGGGATCTACTTCATAATGACACTTATGAGATCGCCTTTTATAACAGTGCACGCGATGCATTTATGCCAGCGCTTAAGGCAACAGGTGCATTGACCATCAACAATCCTTCAACAGCAGAGTTTGATGCTGC
>CALMNM010000104.1 GCA_937868795.1 uncultured Acholeplasma sp. | reverse complement strand
TGAGCATGCCATTCAAACCGTTAAGACGTTTAATGAAGATGATCCAAAGATGTCGATTACACTGCCTGAACCCCTGGATAACACCGAATTAATAAAGAAAATAGAAGCCTATAAGAAAGGGATGACCTCATGAGAATTGTTCAATGTGTACCCAATATTTCTGAAGGAAGAGACTTAGAAAAAATCAATCAAATCGTCGCACCTCTCAAAGACAAAGAGGGCTTTTCGTTGATCAGTGTTGAACCGGACGCGAACTATCATCGTACTGTCATCACGTTGATTGGTGATCCAGAGAAGATGATTATCCCCCTCATTCAGTTTTTTGAGAATGCCAAAAATTTAATCGACATGAATACGCATCACGGTGAGCATCCACGGATGGGTGCTGTCGATGTCACACCATTTATTCCGATCAGTGGTATCACCATGGAAGAGTGTGTTGAGTACGCAAAATCGCTTGCTGACCACGTTTCCTTTATGTTCCAAATTCCGGTTTATCTCTATGCGAAAGCTGCTAATACCTTGGAAAGAGTGAGCCTTCCTGAAATTAGAAAAGGTGAATTTGAGGGAATGAAGGAAAAGATTAAAGATCCTTTATGGACGCCCGACTATGGCCCTCATGAGATTCATCCTACCTTTGGTGTCACCGCGATAGGTGCGAGAATGCCTCTGATTGCTTATAACATTGACTTAAACACCAAGGATGAAAAGGTAGCATCCTCGATTGCTAAAGCGATTCGTCAATCCTCAGGTGGCTTTCAGCATATCCAAGCAGGTCCTGCCTTTCTTGAAGATAAAGGCTTTGTTCAAGTCACGATGAACATCTTAGATTATAAGAAGAATCCCATTTACCGAATTTTAGAAACGGTCAAAATGGAAGCTAAACGTTTTCATGTGGATATCATGAGTAGTGAGATCGTCGGCCTTCTTCCAAAAGAAGCGATCAGCGATTCTCTCAAGTATTATTTCGCGCTTCGAGATCAAGTTTTTGATAAAAAAATGTCACTCAGCGAGATGACAAACTATGCAAAAACTGATCTCATGTTTCGCGATTTTGATGAAACAAAAATCATTGAATACCATGTGAACCGAGGTGATGAGTGATGATCGCAGATCGTCTCATCTATCATATTAAATCCATCTACACACCTGATCAAGTGCCACCTGTTAAGGGTAAAAACATGGCACAGATCAAGACGTATCATCATGGATTTATGGCGATTAAAGAAGGAAAAATTATTGGCATTGGTGAAGGTGATGGTGATGATTTTCGTGGTGAATGTACGGATCTCATTGATGCCAAAAATGCCATTGTTCTTCCAGGTTTCATTGATTCACATACTCATTTAGTTCATGCATCCTCAAGAGAAGATGAATATGAAGAACTCCAAAAAGGAACACCTTATCTTGATATCTTGAAGCGTGGCGGTGGCATTTTAGGAACCGTCCATAAGACGAGAATGGCGACATGTGAGACACTCTATCATCAAGCCAGACATTCACTGGATACAATGTTACTTCATGGAACCACCGTTGTTGAATCTAAAAGCGG
>CALMNM010000103.1 GCA_937868795.1 uncultured Acholeplasma sp. | reverse complement strand
ATTTATCTCTTTACTCGTTTATTCCCATTCAATGGTTCCAGGAGGTTTGGATGTGATGTCGTAGACAACGCGGTTGATACCTCTTACCTCATTGGTCATCCGATTGGAGATCTTTTGTAATATGTCATAGGGGATTTGAGCAAAATCTGCGGTCATGCCATCAATAGAGGTCACTGCACGGATGACTAAAACATGATCATAGGTGCGTTGATCACCCATCACACCTACCGTTTTTAAAGGGGTGAGGACCGTAAAGTATTGCCAAATCGATTGATCAAGCCCGTGTGCTTTAATCTCTTCTCTTAAAATTGCATCACTTTCTTGGACGATTCTGATCTTTTCTTCAGTGATATCCCCTAAAATACGAATGGCTAAACCAGGTCCAGGAAACGGTTGACGCATCACGATCTCTTTGGGTAATCCTAAGGCGAGTCCTAATTGTCTGACCTCATCTTTGAAAAGTGTATTTAAAGGTTCAATCAGTGTTAAGGACATGTGTTCAGGCAGTCCACCCACATTATGATGCGATTTAATGGTTTGTGCGGTTTTTGTTCCTGATTCGATCACATCCGTATAAAGTGTGCCTTGGGCTAAAAATTCTGCGTGTCCTAGTTTTTTCACTTCATCTTCAAAGACACGAATAAATTCTTCACCAATGATTTTCCGCTTCTTTTCTGGATCAGAGATGTCTTTGAGTTTTGATAAGAAACGATCTTTCGCATCAACCGTGATCAAATTCATCGAAAAGCGTTTTTCAAACGTGTCCTTGACTTGCTTAGCTTCATCTTTTCTTAACAGACCATGATCCACAAAGATTGGGGTAAATTGTTTCCCTAAGATATGGTTGAGAAGGGCTGCAACCACAGAGGAGTCTACACCACCTGATAACGCACAGATCACATGACCATCCTTGACCAGTGCTTTAATTTCTTTCGTTTTTTCTTCAATAAAATGAGGCATGGTCCACGTTTTGCTTACCTCACAAATCTCTGTGATAAAACGATCGATAATCGCTAATCCATGCTCGGTATGGCGTACTTCCGGGTGAAATTGTATCCCGTAGATCTTTTTCTTTTCATGCATCATCATCGCGTATGGGGTTGTTTTTGATGAAGCGATCCCGATAAATCCTTCAGGAAGTTTCGTGACTTGATCTCCATGACTCATCCAGACGTTTAGTGATGTTGGTAAATCTTTCGTCAAAGGAATGATGTGATTGATGTGCATGGGGGTAAGTCCATATTCCTTCATTTCATGTGCGGTTACTTGAC
>CALMNM010000102.1 GCA_937868795.1 uncultured Acholeplasma sp. | reverse complement strand
GAATCCTTGAAGGATAAAGTTACCTATGTTAGAGGTAAGATCAAAGCGGATGCCCTCGGTCAAGTCGAAGGTGCACCATGGCTCTTTGTCGGTGGTGACATTATGCGCGGACCCGATTTGATTAGTGGTGTGGCTGATGGCCATCGTGCTGCTCAAGGCATTGATGATTATTTATATAAGAAAGATCGCATCAAAAAACAAAGCGATTATTTAAATGAGCTTCGTTTAGCGATTAAAGAAAATACCCCAGTTTTGACGCATAAACAACGAGGAAGATAAACGATAAAGCGCACAGTTTTGTGCGCTTTACATTAGACTTTATGAAAAAGAATGTTAGAGAATATCTTGCTTTAATCAACCAAAGAGAAGAAGACCGATGGGAACGCTGGTCAATTTACCGACAAACACTCACTGATCTATCGATCAAGGTTCTTTTAGAATACCCCAATGCGGATGTATTGATGATTGGCTCTGGAGCATTAGATGACTTTGATCTTAATCGTTTAAGTGCCCATACAAAAAAGATGAGTTTTCTTGATCTAGACATCAAAGCCACAAAAGAAGGTATCAAGCGTCAAGGATTAACACCAGAAGATTTCATGGTGATTCAACAGGATCTCACAGGTTTTGATGATGTTGATTTCTTTGATTCGTGGCATCAGTTCATGTTAGGAGAACCAAGTTTTGCGGAAACCATTCTCTTTATCGATCAGAAAGTGAAACAGATCCTTGACAAAGATTTATCTCTTCCCATTCAAAAAACATTTGATGTGGTCATCATATGTCCCATCTATACTCAACTTATCTATCATGAATGGATTGAAATGGTGGATCAACAACACCTCAAATCCTGGTCAACAGAAGAGATATTAAAACTCAAAGCTTATCTTTTGGATCTCATGGTTCCGATCATCGATGATGTCAATAAAGCCATCAAAAAGTGGGTTAAACCAGCTGGAAAAATCATCGCAATCTCAGACATTATCGAATGGAGTGAAGCTGATTTTATAAGCTTCGAACAAATGCACCCCAGTTTAAGCGAGTATGAACTCATGGATTATTACCTTTCTTATGTCAATCAATATGGGATGGGATTAGGGGACTATGGATTATGGTCATTGAGGGAAGGATTAATAGAACAGACATCGCGATTTATCTTATGGCCGTTTTCAAATGAGCGAGTCATGTTGGTTCAAATGATGGTTATCAACCGATAAAAAAGTATATATTAAGAAAAAAATGGGTAAATCACATAGATTCCCCATTTTTTTATGTTATGTTAGAGGTGATTAATAAAGGAGTATCTCATGGCTGATTTCTTTTTACACACCCAATTAATTGAAGACATCTATCAAAAAAACCCTCATTTACATCATCTTGATTGGGCAAAGCTCGGTGCACAAGGACCTGACCCCATCTATTTTTGTCTTCGTTACCAAAAAGATGCGATGAATTTAGCCAATGATCTTCATCATGAAAAAATCAACCCATTCTTAATCGCACTTACCCATTATGTAAAAGACAAAAAATCTCCAGAGTTAACCGCATTCTATTTAGGTTATATCTCGCATTATGTGCTGGATGTGACCATCCATCCCTATATCTATCATTTCACTGGAGAATATGATCCCAATCGTGAAGATACGTATCATTACCGAGGTCTTCATCTGTCATTTGAACGTGGTGTGGATATGGATTATATTCATTATCGTTACGAAATGGAACCTGAGATGTTTCACAAAAAGCATCGAATATTAAAGCTTAAACGAACACCTCCTGAGATTGAAAAGATGATGCATGACCTCATTAAAAAAATCTATCTTCATGATCAAGGGGGACGTTACTACCACATAGGTCATCACACGATGCATCTGATCTTACGTCATGGCATTGTCGATAAGACAGGGCTAAAACGATGGATTTTAAAAGGCATCGATCAAATGCATCCCAAATCCCCTTTAATTTTATCGAGTTATCCTTATCGAAGAAGACCGTATCTTTATGATTATTTAAATATAAACCATCACACATGGAAACATCCTGTTACCGGAGAGTCATCAACGCAAAGTGTCCTTGAACTTTATGATATTGCGCTTAATAAAACACAAAAAATGTTTGATCAACTACTCTTATATCTCGATGATATAATCGATCTTGACTTAAATGTTCTATTTGAAAATCGTTCATTTAATACAGGAATAGATGTTTCGATTCCCCATGAAATGACACACTTTAATCCGTATAAGCAAAGTAAACTCAAAAAATAAAACAAGCGAGAGGTGGACTCTCGCTTGTTGTTTTAAGATTCAAGATTCGGTTTTCCACCTTTAACAAAGGAAAGCAGTATAGCACTTAATCCTAGAGGGAGAAGCAGAATAAGGACGGCTTGGTTAGTCCCCCATGAACCAATCGCAATCGCGAGAAGGAATGGGCTCACAATCCCACTAAATTTACCGAACACAGAGAAGAAACCAAAGAATTCATTCGCTTTTTCCATCGGAAGCATTTTCGCGAAATAGCTTCTTGAGATCGACTGAATACCTCCTTGTGCACTTCCCACAAGAATACCGACAACCCACATGAGCCATGCCGTATCCTCATTGATAAAATAAGTGACAACGACGGTGATGGCATAAATGAGAATGCCATAGAAAATCATAAACTTACCACCGAGTTTCTCTGCCATTTTCCCATAGAGAATCGCACTTGGGAAAGCGATCAATTGAACTAAGACGACCACACCTAATAAAACCGATACACCAACACCGAGTTCAGTACCGATCGTCGTTGCTAGACGAATGACGGTATTAACGACATCGATGTAGAAAAGATAAGATAACATGAAGATGAAGATGAAACGATAGGACTTAATATCGGTAAATGTTTTTTTCAAACTGCTTAAACCATCAAATAAAGGTCTCTTGGGACGTTCAACGATATAGGTTTGCTCCACATCTTTAAGCATAGGAATGGAGTAAACTGCCCACCAGATTAATGCAACTAAGAATGCAAATGCAACGGTGATAAATTCATATGAAGTAGGAAGAATTTCAAATACGACAAGAGCATATGGAATAATCGCGATCGCGAAGGGAATCATCGATCCGATATAACCCCATGCGTAACCATAAGAACTCACCTTATCCATCCGTGATTCATCCGTGACATCCATCAAGAATGCATCATAAACGACGATGGAAATGTTATAACCGATACTTGAAATAACGAAGAAGACAAGCAAAGAAACGATCTCTAAACCAGGGATAATAAGGGCTAATCCACCGACAAGACCTAACGTTAAAAAGATTTTGAAGAATTTCTTCTTGTTTCCTCGGTAATTCGACAATGCACCGATGATGGGTGACATTAAAGCATCCGTCAACGCAATCCCTGCGGTTACAAATGCGAAGATTTGTGTTCTGTTCGCGACACTTGCGGTGACACTTTGATAATAGATCGGAAATAGTACGGTAACAATCGTGAGAATATAGGCGGAATTGGCGATGTCATATAAGACCCAACTACGCTCTTTTTTTGTTAATCCTTTGAGCTTAAACATAGGCACCTCGATATCATTGTATGATAACATTGTAGCCTATTTACTTTGAAATTAAAACAAATTTGATGAAATCTTAACAAATATTTATCAATTCACTGTGAAGGTCATATGATATAATAGGGTCACAACAAATAAGTGGGGGATTATCATGAAGCTGTACCATAGAATATTATTGTTTTTCGCTATCATTTTTTTCTTTTCTTGGATTGTTCAAGTGATTCTTACCCGTATGGATTATATGTTGAATATCCAAATTTATTTTCCCATTTCATTAAGCTTATTACTTTTTGGTTTAATGGGTCTTTTTAGTTTTCTCTTTCTCTTCTTTTTCTCGATGGGGGGTATCTATAAAGTACTATTATCATTGATGGCACTGATGGGTATTTTCTTTCTAAGTTTAGCAGGTGTCTTTAGCGATGAATATCGTTATTCTGTCGATGCCATCGATGATTATCAATTGATCATTGTAGATCGCAGTTTTCTTTTCGGTGGGTATCGTGAAATCTACCAACAAATCAATGGCCTAGTTGCTAGAAAGGTCATCTCCTGTGAAGGTGGTGATGACTACGATTGTCAGTATGAGATAGAAGCTAATCAATTGCGCATTGACGTTTATTATGAGGGGACTATTTTCCGCAGTGAATGGGTTGTTCTTTACCCATGATGACGATTTTATGCATTATTCTGGTAAGTCGGGATAGTGTGTGATAGATTATGGTTGGATAGTATTCAAGGAGATGAAAATTTGATGATTAAAAAATTAGTTGCAGAGTTTTATGGAACATTTATTTTAGTGTTTGTGGGTGTCGGATCCATCGTTTATGGCTTAGCGAGTAACCTACTTGGGGTTGCCGTTGCCTTTGGGATGGGTGTTGCGATTGCCATCTTTAGTCTAGGGCATATTTCTGGTGCACATTTCAATCCAGCGGTTTCTTTAGGGATGTATGTTTCTAAGCGTCTAACTTTAAAAGAGTTGTTGGGTTATATAGCTGCACAGACCTTAGGTGGGATTCTTGCTGTTCTCATTTTCATGCTGACGAAGCCCATTGATGCATTTGTGACTTTAGGAGAAAATGGATTTACAGCACCAACCACAGTGGGGATGGTTTTATTGTTTGAGCTTGTTCTAACATTCATCTTGGTATTTACAATCTTAACTACGTCAAAAAAACCTGCTTTACAACCCTTCATGGCGATCATTGTCGGTGTGTCATTGATTGGTCTTATCCTCGTTGGTGGACCTGTATCAGGGGCTTCACTTAATCCTGTGCGTTCTTTGGCACCCGCTCTTTTTGCAGGTAGTACAGCCTTATCACAAGTTTGGGTTTACTTACTTGCACCACTTTTAGGTGGAGCACTTGCCGGACTTATCCATCGTTTCGTCGAAGTATAATAAAGAAAAAAATGTGCGATTTGCACATTTTTTATTTTAATTGCAATGCATCTTTCCCGTATTCCATAAGTTCGATGGGATTTCCATCGGGGTCATCAATCCAAGCTTGATAATTGTTATCTTTTCCTAAGATGACATCATGCTTGATTTTGATGCCCTTTTCTTTTAGAGAAGCGACAAATTCTTTTAAGTTGATAACCTCAAAACAGAGATGATTATATGTCTGATGGGGTTGGAATGCAACTTTATCACTCGTGTAGAATAATTCGATAAACTGTTCTTTCGCGACTTCAACATAAACGATCCATGGTTTTCCATGATCATCTTCCAAGGTGAATTTAGGTTTAAAGCCAAAGGCAAGTTCATAAAATGCTAAGGTTTTCTTCATATCGTTCACGAGATATGCGACATGGGCAATTCGTTTTATCATGGTGATCACTCCTTTATCTTTTATTGTAACTGATTTTTCCCTCTTTGCCTATGTTATAATGACATTAACATGACGAGGTTATTATGAAAACTGTGTTTTATTCATCGATTCATGAATGGTTAGAATTATGTCAAAGATTCTTTGATCATGATGAAGTCTATTACCAACTCATGATTACCAATGCGAATGCCTTGAAGGATCAACCTGATGACCAGGCTTTTTTTGGTTTGGTCCGTGATCTAGATAATATCGTAGTCATATTTATTTATCGACCTCCATACAATCTCGTTGTTCATCCGCTCAAACCAATCAGTGATGAAGATATGATGATCTTAGCTAATGCTGTTTATCAAAAAGATTCCAATATACCTGGGATTAATGCTCCAGACTGGTTTGCACGATCCTTTTCGGATAGTTTTAAAATGTTATCAGGAAGAGATTACCATCTTTATCTTTCGATGGATATTATGGAAATTCGCGCACTAAATCCTGTGAAACTACCATCAGTGACATGCCGATTGGCTAAAGAAAACGATCTATCATTCATGGATCCTTGGACCTGTGAATTTCAAAAAGAAGCCCTTCATGAAACTCCCGACATATCAATCATCCATCAAAAAAACTTAGAGCGTATTGCAAAGAAACAGTGTTATGTAATCTTAGATGATCATCACATTCCTCATGCCATGGGGTTGTTAACACGTCCCATGAAAAAAGGCATTGCAATCACACTTGTCTACACTGAACCATCAAGTCGAGGAAAGGGGTATGGCATGTCTGTCGCCTATCATTTAACAAAAATCGCCTTTGATTTAGGTTATCAGTATGTGACACTTTATGTTGATAAATCGAATCCGATATCAAATCGTGTATACAAAAAGGTTGGCTTCCGAGTCATTATTGACCAAAGTGATTATCGTTTCTCATGAAAATATTGACAATTCAATTGAAGTGATATATAATAATAGCAAATAATTAAAAATAATATTGATTTTCAAGGGGGGAAATATATGCCGAATAAAGTTCCAGGTAATTACGATCCTAATCAAGCGTATTGGCGTAATGCTGCTGAGAGAAGCAACGATCAGCGTGAACTCATGAAGCAACAGATTAATAAACTTAACGGGAATTTTGAACATCGACCGGGACGCTACAAGAAATCTACATTCATAGGGTGGATCGTCCTTTTCGCCTTGATCGTTGGGACAACGATTGGTGGTGTTCTCCTCTTAGGTCAAGACGATGATGAGACTGAAATACATACGTTTTATTTTGAGACCAACGGAGGAACGTTCATCGATCCTCAGGTCTATCTTCAAACTGAGAAAATTGAGCTCCCAGTAAATCCCACCAAAGAAGGGTACATTTTTGCAGGTTGGTATTTGGATGAAGATTATCTGACACCGATCACAGCCAAAGATCTTTATTTTAGTCCCTATCTCGGCGATGTTACCATTTACGCGAAATGGGTAGAACAACCTATGATGATCAGCTTATCGTTTGACCCTAAAGGTGGAACGACTGTGGATTCTGTCATGGTTCCTTATGGATCATCGTTAGATTCTTATATAACAACAAAGGATAATGAGTATTTTGGTGGATGGTATCTAGATGATACGTATAGAACAATCACCATAACCCCTGATGAAAATACTGTCCTTAATGCATTATGGGATCCAATGCCCATGAAACCTATTGGAGAGTCAAACACGTTTTATGATGTTCCAAATCGAACTTCTGTAGGTACCATCTACACTTATGTCAAAGGTGGTTTTTGGATGTCTGAGACCGAAACAACTTATGATTTATGGTATGATGTTTATCAGTGGGCAATTGATCATGGTTATAGCTTTAGTAACCCAGGAAGAGATGGTATTGCAGGGTTTGTGGGTTCAACACCAAGAGATAACACCTCATACCCAGTCACGACGATTAGTTATTATGATGTCATTGTTTGGTTGAATGCATTATCAAATAAAGAAGGATTAGATGAAGTTTATTTAGATTTCAATTCAAATATGCCCATTCGAGATGTTAATCAGATTGATTTGTTGATGTATATGAGCGATGCAAATGGTTATCGTTTACCAACTTCTGAAGAGTGGGACATGGCTGCAAGACTAACGAATGCAGTTGAACTTAACGATCAGCTCATTCAATCAAGGGATCAATTTTGGACTATCGGATCGCTCTTTAGTGGGATGACATCATCGCTTCATGAAGCCGTAGATTACGCATGGTTACTACAAAATAGCAATGAACGTGTGTATGAAGTCGCAACAAAACTACCCAACGATTTAGGATTATATGATATGAGCGGCAATGTCTGTGAATTCGTTTTTGGAATTAATGTATCAGGAGTGGCACGTCGTGGAGGTAGTTTTCTTAACAATGATGTGATTGATCAAACGCGCTATATAAATCCCTATCATACTGCGATAGATCTTGGATTTAGAATCGTAAGAGGTTAACAAAAAGGCCAACCTAGCGGTTGGTCTATCTTTTTTTAGCAATCATCATATTGACATTCGTTCTTAACACTTGAAAACCGAGATTTGTATATAAGTTTAAAGCATGGGTGTTCACATTCTCAACAATGAGATCAATCGAGGTAACCCTAGGGTCTAAAAAGCACTCTCGAATGGCATATGATAGCAGTGCTCTCCCATAGCCTTTATGACGGTATCTATCAATTACGCCAATCATCTCAATCGTTTTTCGTTGAAGGAAATCAGGATATGATTTTAAAATTAAATATCCAATAGGTTGATCAGAATCGAAAATTAGGTAGGTTTGTCTTGAACTATCCTTCATGGATAAGACATCATCCATCGGGATATAGCTATCGGGGAAAAGATGGTCATGGGTCATCTTTAACCAAGATTGATGTGATCGATCATAGGCATGAATGTTTTCGCTATGGGATATGTTTTTTTCTTGACCACGTTTCAATATGAGTTGACTTTCATCACCTTGAAGATGTCCTCCGAAAGATTCAATGAGTTTGATAAGTTCTTGATGTCGATGATCAAAAAAGAAGATCACATTTTGTGAAAACGAAGTCAGATTAAGCACTTCTTCAATCAATGCATGACCAACAGACATATCTTCATAAAATGGACCCGCACAGTCCATAAAATCTTGATGTGGATGCTTATAACAAACGATCAATCCACACATACTAAAGCGTCGATAATCACCTAAAATAAGATGTTTATCATGTGAGAAGAGATCGATAAAATCTTTTTTAACCAAACTTCGTTTACTTGATAAAAATGAGGATTTCATCTCATCAATTTGATTCATTTTTAGTGCGTAACGTATAGCTTGATTGATATGTGATTTTGTGACTTTCTTGATCATGGTGCCCCCGAAAAAGTGAATAGGTAAATTCATTATAACAAAATTTCTCAAATCTATGAAAAACCATCGCTTGACGATGGTTTATTTTAATATTATTCAGGTTTTTCTTCAGCAGGTTCTACAGCATCAGGTTTTTCTTCATCTGCGGGTTTAGGTGCAGGTTCTTCCACATTGACTTCAGCGATCGTATCTTGAGCTTCTTCCTTTTTGAGGGACTCAATTTTTTCTAAAACTTTAGGAACATTCTTTTCAATCAGTTTTTCAATGAATTTGCTTGCAAAGATTTCTACCCAAGCAAGGATGAAAAATAAGAAAGTGATAAACGTGCCTAAACCACCTTTTGAATCAGGAAATGCGCGTTTCCCAATCGCACCGAAAAGATAAAATAATGTCATAACGACTGCGGTCAGGATAAAGAACAAACGCATTTTCTTATCACCGAGAACATAGAAGAGAAGTGTCACTAAGAATAAGACAAGATATACGGTAATGAAAATGCCACCTAATGGTAAATCACTTAAGGACGCACGTCCATTGATAATCGTTGGATCAATCATGAAAGGTAAATAAGTACCTAACCAATAAAACAAAAATGTAACCGTGTAAAGAATAAACATGTAAAGCTTCATCTTGTTGTTGTTCAGCATGTCTAAAAAGGCTGTTTTAATCTTTTCCATAAATGAGCTCCTTTATTTAGTTTGATCTTCTTATTTTTATGATAGCACGTCGTAAGAAAATTGAAATAAATAACTGAGAAAAAAGTCGATTATTTCATAAATTTTCGCAAAAAAGTGAAAATCATGCTACAATCAAGACTAAATATCAGGAGATGAGCAGATGAAATACATTGTTCTAGGACCCGAAGGGACATTCACGGATTTAGCATTTCAACATTTTAAAAGCGATCAAGATCAGGTGACATATGAAGATTCCATTGAGAAAGTACTAAGACACCTCGAACAACATGATTATGCCATTATACCGATCGAAAATACGTTGGAAGGATATATCCAACCCTCATTGGATGGGCTGATCAAGCATCGCCTTTACGTCATTGACCAAGTTCAATTAGCCATTGATTTTTCGCTTATTGGACATTCCACATCACTCCAAGATATCAAAAATCTTTACGTTCAGTTTGCAGCTAAAGGACAATGTCAAAAGCTTATCGAAACATTAGATCATGTTAAAATTCATGTGACAGATAATAATATCACTGGGTATCTCCAAATGAAGAAACAACATGTGGGTGATGCGGCAATCATCCCTTCTCATATGGTTAATGAGAGTGATCAAGTCATTTATCATCACGTAGCAGATACGAGTGATAATTGGACAAGATTTATCCTAGTTGGCAAAAAAGAAGAATATCATCTTACCAAAGACATGCGTATATCTTTGGTAGTTACGCCTAAAAAAGATCGCCCTGGATTACTCTATGATTTGTTAGGTGTATTTAAGAAACGAAATATCAATTTAACATCCATCATGAGCAGACCGACAAAATCAAAGATGGGTCATTATCATTTCTACATTGACCTCATCGCTAAAGATATGCAAATCGATCATATCCTACATGTGATCGATACGCTTAAAAATGAAGGAGAAGTCTTTATTTATGGGATTTACCCACATCGAGAACCCTCTGAGGTGTAAACGATTTCAATCATTCTTATCTTGATTCCCATATCAGCCCATGTTACAATAAGGATAATTTAATCAAAAACTATCAAGAAGACGGGAGAGATATAGCTCTGTGAACGTCTACCAACCGGTGAAAACAAGGTGGTAAAGCTATAAGCGATGGACACATATGAGATCTACTATGACCTATCGCTTGCGATAGGTTTTGTTTTTGTAAAGGAGTCTCGTATGATTGAATTACTGAATATATCAAAAGCATATCAACAAAAGAAAGAATTCTTAACGGTACTTAAACCGACACATTTATCCATTCATGATGGAGAAATCTTAGGAATTGTTGGCAAGAGCGGTGCAGGAAAGAGCACGCTACTTCGCACCATTAACGGTTTGATAAAACCTACGACTGGAGAAGTCTTTGTTGATGGAATCTCTCTTTTCAGTTTAAAACAAAAGGACATCAATCGAATGCGACACACCATGGGGATGATTTTCCAACATTTTAATCTTATCCATTCGATGGATGCGTATAACAATATCAAACTAGCATTAACCATCGGTCACTACCAAGATGATATTGATTCGCGCATTCATGAACTGCTCTACTTAGTGGGTTTAAATGGTAAAGAGCATCGCTATCCTAATCAGCTCTCTGGTGGAGAGAAACAACGTTTAGGGATTGCACGAGCCCTAGCGAATAAACCCAAATATCTATTGTGCGATGAAGCGACCTCAGCTCTTGACCAGGAAACAGCTCATGAAATCATTGACTTATTGAAAGAGATCCAACAAAAAACAAAAGTAACCATTGTTTTTATCAGCCATCAGATAGATGTCATCAAGGATTTATGTACACGTGTGATTATTATGGATCAAGGTGAGATTATCGAAGATCAGCCAATTAAAGCGATATTCACCCATCCTATACATCCAAAAACGAAGTCACTTGTTCACAGTCTCACTTACGAAAAGCCCAACGATGTCATCGCTTATGAGTTGATCTATGATCAGAAAAATAGTGGTGAAGCCATCTTGTCCACCATGATAAAAATCTATCATGTCGATGTCAATATTTTGTTTGCAAAAACATTAAAGATTCAAGAAGAATGGATTGGTTATCTTTATATAGAAATTCATGGTGATGATCTCAAAAAAGCGATTCAGTACTTGAAAGATCAGAGAATCGAGGTATCTTTATATGCTTGATGCACGTGCAATTGAACTTTATGTTGATGCGTTATTTGAGACCTTATATCTTGTCTTTGGGACTGGCATCTTCGTTCTGGTTATCGGCTTTATCATAGGTTTTATCCTTTATACAACCGAACCCAAATCTCCGTTTCAACTCCATAAGGGATTTCATATCTTACATCGTGTTATCGCAACCATTAATGATATAGCAAGATCCATTCCCTTTATCATTTTGCTCATCATGATGATCCCAGTCACGAGAGCTTTTGTGGGCACCATCTTAGGACCTACAGCTGCCCTACCCTCACTCATCATCAGTGCATCACCATTCTTTGCAAGAGTCGTTCATATGGCACTTAAAGAAGTTCCTTATGAGTCTATTGAAGCATTGGAATCCCTTGGTGCGACTAAAAGAACGATGATTCGTATCATACTCAAAGAAGCCATGCCAGCGCTTATCTCAGGGTTTACACTTACCCTTGTGACATTGGTCGGATTTATCGCAGCAGCAGCCGTTATCGGAGCCGGTGGTCTTGCCTACCTTGCGTATGAATATGGTAAATTTGGCAACAATTATCCACTCATGTATCTATCGATATTTACGATTTTATGCTTGGTTTTTTTGATTCAAATCACAGGAGATGTTCTCTCAAGAACACTCAATCACAGAACAAATAAAGGAGCTTAATATGAAAAAATTACTGATTATCTTTGTCTTATTCATAACAACGTTTACTCTTCAAGCATGCCAGAATGATGATGATGTTATTAAGGTGATTGCCACCACAACTCCCCATGGAGAAATATTGGAGTATGTTCGACCAGCACTTTTGGAATTAGGTTATGAACTTGAAATTATCATTACTTCTGATTATTATCTACCCAATCCAGCAGTTGCTGCTGGCGATGCAGATGCTAACTTTTTCCAACATATTCCTTTCCTAAATCTTTATAACTCACAAAATCCCAATGCCCCTCTTTATAATGCATTAGGGGTTCATATTGAGCCTATTGGTCTTTATGCAACCGGATCCATTACCTTGGAAAGTGTCCCACAAGGTGCTACTGTTCTTATTTCCAACTCAACATCAGATCATGGACGTGCTTTAAATCTATTAGAACAAGCAGGTCTTATTACACTATCCGAAGGTTTTGATATTTTGAGTACCGACATTGATTTTAATGAAGTCATCGTTTCAAATCCCAAAGGGTTGGTCATCGAAGCTGATGTTGCCCCCGATTTTTTAATCGCAGCCTATAACAATAATGAAGCAAATCTATACATTATCAATTCTAATTATGTGCTCGAGGGTGGATACAATCCATCTGAAGATGCGATCTTTATCGAATCTGCAACTGATAACCCATATGTCAATATCCTAGCGGTTTTAGAAGACAGATTAGATGATCCAAAAATTGAGGCATTAATCGAAGTTCTCTCATCACCTGAAGTCAAAGCATTTATTAATGAAAACTACAATGGTGCAGTTATCCCTGCATAACATGAGTCCCTCTTTCTCGAGAGGGATTTTCTTTTTTAATTGTGATATCATAGAAATGGTAGAAGAAAGAAGGGACATCAATGAATATGCAACCTGTTCTCGATACGATTATCGAGGCCATAAAAAGAGATTATAAA
Source organism: uncultured Acholeplasma sp. (assembly GCA_937868795.1). Lineage (GTDB taxonomy): Bacteria > Bacillota_I > Bacilli_A > Acholeplasmatales > Acholeplasmataceae > Peloplasma. The sequence continues at coordinate 1,414 of CALMNM010000102.1, read as the reverse complement.
GAAGATATTGCCATCATGGTAGTGATGGGATCTCATCTTTATCAAGACACCCATGCGAAATCGGATTTAGACATGTATTTTATCCCAAAAACGAAACGTGGCTTTGAGCTTTCACGTGTATTTATCATCGATGGTATCGGTTTTGACCTATGGGCTATTTCTTGGGAGAGAATCGAACGAATTGCGAAACATGAAGAACGCATAGGATCGATCGTTGCTGAAGGGAATGTTGTCTATTATGGTGACGAAGCAGATTTAAAGAGATTTAATGAGTTGAGAGACCTTGCAAATGACAAAAGCAATCCAGGACACTTCATTTACCGATCTAGGCAGCAGATGAAAACCGTCTATCAGGATTTATATTTGCTCAATCAAGCGGATACGTTATCCCAAACGAGATATGATGCGATACAGATTATTTACGGACTCACCTTTGCTTTAGCCTTATTAAATCAAACGCCAATTAAACGGGGAAGAGGTAAACTTCTAGGCGAAATCCTATCCATGCCCTATATTCCTAACGATTTTGCAGAAAGTTACACCACTGTCTTCAACTCAAAAGATGTGAATGTAATAAAAAACGCAGTGAATCATTTAGTTACTGCAACACAATCATTAGTCGATGAACGTTGGTTTCATTTAATCGATCAATCTTATTCAAGTGAAGCACAAGGTTTTTATGAAGAATTAATCAACAACTACAACAAGATTGAACGGGCGACACAGATCGGTGATCATGTGACTGCATTGTTTGCAGCTGCGGAAATCAATCATGAAATTGACGATATCATCGCCCATCGTGGCGTATCATTATCCGATCTACCCAATATGCTTGAAGCTTATGATCCGGTGGATTTAAACCGATTGTACGAATGTTCAAAAGCCCATCAACAAAAACTTGTCGAAATACTAACAAAACACAATGTGAGTATCAATGTTCTCAAAGATATCAATGAATTAAAGACATTTCTTGATCATGACAAAGGAGAAAAATAATATGGTTGGACATATCAATGATTTGGCCGCGAAAACAATTGAAAGCACTGAAGTGAAACATGCCTCGATCAAAGTCTTGGTCTCACCTAAAGAGGGATGGGATGGTTATGTGATGCGTGTTCTTCATGTTGAAAAAGACGGATACACCCCTAAACACAGTCATCCGTGGCCACATATTAACTACATTATTGAAGGAGATGGGGAATTAATGATTGATGGTGTTTACCATAAAATCAGTGCAGGATCCTATGCCTATGTTCCCGGTGGTGCACTTCATCAGTTTAAGAATATCGGTGACACACGATTTAGTTTTATCTGCATAGTTCCAGAAGAAGGGCATAAAGTGTAATGATTAAAACAGTAATCTTTGACATGGATGGTACGCTGATTAATAGTGATGCCCTAGTTGAGAAAATCT
>CALMNM010000101.1 GCA_937868795.1 uncultured Acholeplasma sp. | reverse complement strand
GCTGTGAAGAAACGTGAAGATGTACACCGCATGGCTGAAGCAAATAAAGCATTTGCTCACTATCGCTGGTAATTAAGGAGATTTATTATGCCTCGTGTATTCCCATTAGAAAAAACCCGTAATATCGGTATTATGGCCCATATTGACGCGGGTAAAACAACAACGACTGAGAGAATCCTCTTCCATACTGGAAAGATTCATAAGATCGGTGAGGTTCACGATGGTGCTGCTACAATGGACTGGATGGAACAAGAACAGGAACGCGGAATTACCATTACTTCTGCTGCAACTACAGCATATTGGAATGATCACCGCATCAATGTCATTGATACCCCAGGTCACGTTGACTTCACGGTTGAAGTTTCAAGATCACTGCGTGTCCTCGATGGTGCAGTCACTGTCTTGGACGCACAAGCCGGGGTAGAGCCACAGACAGAAACTGTCTGGAGACAAGCCACCGAATATAAAGTTCCAAGAATCGTGTATATCAATAAGATGGACAAGATTGGTGCTGATTTTGAGCGCGCTATCAAAACAATGCATAATCGTCTCGGTGTCAAAGCCGTCGCCATTCAATACCCTATTGGTGCTGAATCCGATTTTAAAGGTATCATTGACATCATTACTAGAACTGCGGTTATCTATGATGGTACACCCGATGAAGCAGCGAAACAAGTTGCCATCCCTCAACATCTCGTAAGTGTTGTTGAAAAGAAAAGAGAAGAACTCATCGAAGCGGTTGCCGATTTTGATGAAGACTTAATGATGAAATATCTTGAAGGTGAAGACATCACGATCGAAGAAATTAAACGTGCCATCCGTAAAGGAACGCTCGCTGTTAAATTCTTCCCCGTGCTCTGTGGATCTTCATTCAAGAACAAAGGTGTGAAAAAGATGCTAGACGCCGTCGTGGATTATCTCCCCGCGCCAACCGATATTGATGCGGTCATCGGGCACGATTCCCACGGAAACGAAGTTAAACGTCACCCAAGTGATAGTGAACCTTTCACAGCACTTGCTTTCAAGGTCATGACAGACCCCTATGTTGGACGTCTTACATTCTTTAGAGTGTATTCAGGGACAGCAAACGCGGGTTCATACGTCATGAACACCAACAAAAACACCAAAGAACGCTTTGGTCGTGTGCTTCAAATGCATGCGAACCATCGTGAAGAAATTAAAGAAATTTTTGCTGGCGATATCGCAGCAGTTGTTGGTTTAAAAGATACCACGACCGGTGATACCCTCGCAGCAGAAAAAGATGACATCATCTTAGAATCCATGAACTTCCCAGAACCTGTCATCAACGTCGCGATTGAACCCAAGACAAAGCAAGACCAAGACAAGATGGCCAATGCACTCCAGAAGCTTGCTGAAGAAGATCCAACATTCAAGACATTTACTGATCATGAAACCGGTCAGACGATTATCGCGGGTATGGGTGAACTTCACTTGGAAATCATCGTTGATCGTATGAAGAGAGAATTCAAAGTTGAAGCGAATGTTGCTGAACCTCAAGTATCCTATCGTGAAACCATCATGGGTGAAGCAGATATCGAAGGCAAGTTCGTTCGTCAATCAGGTGGTCGTGGACAATATGGTCACGTCGTCATCAAATTTGAACCCAACCCAGGCAAAGGCTTCCAATTCGTCGATAAGATCGTTGGTGGTGTCATTCCAAGAGAATACATCCCTGCGGTTCAAAAGGGACTTGAAGAAGCACTTCCTAACGGGATTATTGCTGGTTATCCAGCGATCGACATCAAAGCAACCCTTCATTATGGATCCTATCATGATGTCGACTCTTCTGAAATGGCCTTTAAGATTGCTGCCTCTATGGCGTTAAAAGAAACCAAGACTAAAGCACAACCTGCGATCCTTGAACCGATCATGGATGTCGAAGTGGTTGTACCTAACGAATATGTGGGTAATGTCATCGGTGACTTAACGTCAAGACGTGGTCGTTTGGAAAGCCAAGAAGGACGTGGAAACGCCGTCGCTATTCGCGCTTTAGTTCCACTTGCAGAAATGTTTGGTTATGCGACTTCCTTGCGTTCAAACACCCAAGGTCGTGCAAACTTCGTCATGCAATTTTCACGCTATGAAAAGACGCCAAAATCAATTATGGAAGAAATTATTAAAAAGCGTGGAACCGTTTAATCTACTTGCAAAAATGTATATTTTCATATACAATGAATATGGTTATTAAGCAAAACACACAAAATACACTCAATTAGGAGGAAAAACTCAAAATGGCAAAACAAAAATTTGAAAGAACTAAGCCACACGTTAACGTTGGAACAATTGGACACGTTGACCATGGTAAAACAACTTTAACCGCTGCAATCACCGTCGTTTTATCGAAGAAAGGTCTTGCAGAAATCAAAGACTATGCATCCATTGACTCAGCACCAGAAGAAAAAGAACGTGGTATTACCATCAATACTGCACACGTAGAATATCAAACCGAAAAGCGTCACTATGCACACGTTGACTGCCCAGGCCATGCCGACTATGTCAAGAACATGATCACAGGTGCCGCACAAATGGACGGCGCAATCTTAGTTGTCTCTGCAGCAGATGGCCCCATGCCACAAACTAGAGAACACATTCTCTTATCTCGTCAGGTAGGCGTGCCCAAACTTGTTGTTTTCTTAAACAAGTCTGACATGGTTGATGATGAAGAATTACTCGACTTAGTCGAAATGGAAGTTCGCGAACTTCTTTCTGAATACGACTTCCCAGGTGATGATATTCCTGTCATCCGTGGTTCAGCACTTGGCGCATTAAATGGCGATCCAAAGTGGGAAGCAACCGTACAACAACTTATGGATGCTGTTGATACATATATCGACACTCCAGTTCGTCAAACAGACAAGCCTTTCTTAATGCCAGTTGAAGACGTCTTCACGATTACTGGTCGTGGAACCGTTGCAACAGGTCGTGTAGAACGCGGTCAAGTTAAAGTTGGCGATCCCGTTGAAATCGTTGGTATTACTGATACACGTCAAACCGTCGTTACTGGCGTTGAAATGTTCAGAAAGCTTCTTGATTATGCAGAAGCCGGTGACAACATCGGTGCCCTTCTTCGTGGTGTGAACCGCGATCAAGTTGAACGTGGTCAAGTTTTAGCAAAACCCAAATCAGTGAACCCACACTTCAAGTTTGAAGCACAAGTTTACGTCCTTTCTAAAGAAGAAGGTGGACGTCATACCGCATTCTTCTCCAACTATCGTCCTCAATTCTATTTCCGTACAACTGACGTAACTGGTGTTATCCAGTTATTAGAAGGTACAGAAATGGTTATGCCTGGCGATAACACCGTCATGGTCGTTGAACTTATCCACCCAATCGCCATCGAAGAAGGAACTAAGTTCTCTATTCGTGAAGGCGGACGCACCGTAGGTGCAGGATCTGTTGTTAAGATTCTTGAATAATTGACACACAAGCAAAAGAGGCTTCGGCCTCTTTTTTTGTGTGATTTTTTACAAAAAATCGTGTGTCATCTCATTTGGTCATAATTGTGATAAAATGAGTATACGAAAAGGATGATGAAATCGCATGATTATTGATACCCATTGCCATCTAAATATGTCCGAATTTGAAGCTGATCTACGCGAGGTCATCAAGCGTGCGGAAGAACATGATGTCAAGATGATGATCGTGATCGGTATTGATCATCCGCATAATTTAAGAGCGATTGAACTTGCAGAAAGTTATGAGAACATTTATGCCACGGTTGGTATTCATCCAACTTCGGTGGATGATGATCAAGACACAGAGAGAGTCAAAGGATTGCTCGATCATCCGAAAGTGCTCGCGGTAGGTGAATGTGGCCTTGATTTTTACTGGCGTAAAGATAATAAAGACAAACAGATCGCCATCTTTAAAGAACATATTGAACTTGCAAAATACAGCAAAAAGCCTTTGGTCATTCACACAAGACACTCCTTCAAGGAGGCATACGATCTCCTCTTACCTCATAAAGGTGAAGTGACAGGGGTGTTCCACTGCTTCTCAAGTGATGTAAACGATGCAAAAAAGGCGATTGATTTAGGATTTATGATAGGGATTGATGGTCCTATCACATACAAGAAGAACGAGATCTTACAAGAGATTGTCTTGAATATCGATCTCGAACACATTTTAGTCGAAACAGATAGTCCTTATATGACGCCTGTTCCCTTTAGGGGAAAACGTAATGAACCTAGTTATACCCACTATGTGGTTGAAAAAATAGCAGAAATTAAAGGTCTCGACGTCGAGATAGTGAAGAACATCACATCGATGAATGCCAGACGATTATTTCAATTATAGGAGGATTAATATGCATAAGAAATTGTTACTCATCATGATGACACTCATGGTAGGTGTGATGTTATCCGGGTGTACTCTAGCACTCCGTGCTGAAGTTCCCTACACCTCCCCTCACCCCTATGAAGAACTAAGAATTAATATGATTGCTACCGTGGAACCATCGGTGGTAGTCGTCAAGACTGAATCCGGACACGGGTCTGGGATTATCTTTAAGTCTGAACCCGTTGAAGGCACAGAACTCACCAGATATTATGTGATCACCAACAACCACGTCGTGGAAGATGGTGGCGAAATGAAGATTTATTTTGGTGAAGGCGAAGATCAAATTCCCGTGGTGGATTTTGCGACCTATGCACTTTATGACATCGCAGTTGTCAGATTTGAAACCGATAAAGTGTTAAGAGTCCATGCCATTGATCCCATCGATAACAATACTATTACTGAAATCGTTGTGGGACAAGATGTCTACGCGATTGGAACACCTGAGGATTTACTCAAATTTAACTATGTCACACAAGGCATTATTGCGATGGATTCCTATCCATACGATGGTATTCCTGGTTTAGCGATTATGCATGATGCAGAGCTAAATCCTGGAAACAGTGGTGGACCACTCTTTAACTTGAATGGAGAAGTTATTGGGATTAATGTGGCAAAGGTTCCTCAAATTGCAACCTCTGATGGTGTGATCGCAGCAGAGGGATTGAACTATTCATTATCGATTAATAAAATAGCACCCATTATTAGAAGCTTTACAGAAGCAAGTTATCAAGATGTTGTACGTAAGCCAAGACTCGGTGTGACGGTTCAAGAAGTTGCTGATTTCTTGACCGAAAATGATGCATCATTACTGCCTCCAAACCCAGTCGGTGTCGTTGTCGTTGAACTCGATCCAACAAGAAATGCCATTGATGTTTTAGAAATTAACGACTTAATTATTCGTATGAATGGTGTAGCTATCACCTCCATCTCGGACATTGCAGCTCAACTCGATGGCGCTGAATTTGGAGATTCTCACCAGGTCACAGTCATGCGATTTGTGGATGGAAGTTTTGTTGAATTAACCTATACAATCATCCTTTCATGAGTGCACAAATTGTCTTTGATCTTTGTGTAAAAAAAGGCTTTACGATGGGATTTGCGGAAAGTATGACCGGAGGAAAAGCCATCGCAACCATAATCGAAATCCCTGGAGCTTCCAAGGTTGTTTTAGGTGGGATTACTGCGTATTCGAGAGGGTTAAAAGAATCACTTTTAAACGTGAGTCCTAAGGTGATTGACACCTACGGCATCGTCTCCTCTGAAGTTGCTGATGAGATGGCGTTTGGAATGAAGGCACTCACATCTGCAACCATCAGTGTAGGTATTACAGGAAACGCTGGTCCCGATAAACAAAAAGATTCCCTAGATTTGTCTTGTTACATCACGATACTCTTGGGTGACCAAAAGTATCAGATGCATCTTATTTTTGACCAGTTATCAAGAACAGAAGCTATCGATTATACCGTGGACTCTCTCTATGAAAAACTGGTAGAAATTCTTTCCTAAAAAGGCATGTAAAAAGCGTTGTAATCTTATATCATCTATGATATAATGATACGGCATAAGATATTCCTTGTCTTATAAAGACCATAGACCAAAAGGAGGTGGAACGATGAAAAAATACGAAATTATGTATATCATCCGTCCAACTGTAGAAAGCGAGAACATCAAGCAAATTGTCAATCATTTCAATGACATTTTTGTGAATTACAACAGCCAAGTTCTAGAGCTTAAAGAGTTGGGGCTAAAAGATTTAGCCTACGAGATCGAGCATCATAAAAAAGGTT
>CALMNM010000100.1 GCA_937868795.1 uncultured Acholeplasma sp. | reverse complement strand
ACGCAAGGTATTATCTCTATCGTAGACAAACGCAAACGATAAGGATATGAGTCCCCCGTAGAAAATCGCAGGGAATAATAACCATAATACGGGGAAGAACGCATCTCCCGCATACCAGGGGTTCACCCGTAAGAAAGCAGGAACAAACACTCCTAAGACCACCCCTAATCCAGATAAGTCCCCACGAACCCCAAAAATAAACGAAGGATTGCGTTTGGATGGATCAAAGAAATCTTCGGCTGGTACCCAACCCACTAACGTGATCAGGATTTCGTTAATAAAGATAATGACTAAGATCAAGAGTAACATCAAGGGTCCTTGATAAGCACGCTTGATGGAAAGTTCATGCATATGATAATGCATCATCAAAAATGGTGCAGCAAACAAGAGGTAATGCGAGGTATAAAAACGAATAGTTTCAATCGAGAATGCACCTTTATAACCTAAGATTGCCCCATTGAAATACTCACTCATAGCATCCACAGGATAAATAAAGGTAATGATGCCTGATGCGATTCCCACCATGATCATATAGTCTTTTAAGACTCTGTTTTTTGCAAAAAACAAAAAGGGGAACGTTAGGACAGAGACCGCACAGACATTTTCAAAGGAAACCTTCGTAAAGATATGTTCCACGGTTGTATAGGGATAAATGAACACTTTAGCAAAGTGAACAAAAAGATTGAAGATGATCAAACCATAGATAAAACGATATCGATACGTATCCGATTTGTTTTTTAGGAAACGTACCAAAATGAGGGTGAGGATAAAGAATGCGGCGATATAGATGAAATAGTAGAGATTACCAAACTGAACAACGGGCATAATGTCTATTCCTTTCCTTGCATACTCATATTATAACACTCTCGTGTGAAAACGTCTATCGTGTTGAAAAAAAGAAAACGTGTCCAAAGACACGTCATAACATTGAATAATTAACCTTCGACAAGGTTTAAAGATGTAGCTTCATGTTTTTTCCGCTCTGCAAGATAAATCGGAAGATACATCAGCAAGATAAGTAAAAACGCTAAGAAACAGAAAATGATCAAATAGAAAAGATGATGAATATTAAGCAAGAAATTCATAAAATCTGCAGGGGCATGAAATAAGAAGAGTTCATCTGAACCACCAAAGCGATAGAAGGCATAACCTGAGATCAATGCATAAATAGCCAGCAGTCCAATCGATTGATAAAGATCCTTTTTCTTTGGTGTATATCCTAAAACGCGATAACCATACACGGCAAACCATCCGATCATCGCATGTGCGCCGAAATACGTCCAACCATTCCAACGATCAAGACCCCACTGGGTATCAAAGAAAAGATAGGTGAGTAGGGTGCCAAAAGCATAAAAATAGAAAATGTTATAGACTTTTTCTTTTTTAAAAGCGATTGCAAAGAAAAGCCCATAAAGTGCGATTCCGCAAAGCGGAATGCGAAAGATGGATCCATTGAGGATTCGGTCTTCAAAGACACGAAACTCAAAAAGGATAGCTAGACCAATCATGAGATAGCGAATCCATTTTTCATAGGGTTTACCACCTAATTTCGGACCTAAAATCCACAAGAAGATTAGCGTAGTGATAAATCCAATAAGTAGTAAGATATGTGTTAAACCAAACCAGGGAATCGGTTCAGTGAGTTGTTGACTAAAAAAATCGTTCATAGGGATGAGTCCTTTACTTAAAAAGAAAATCTATCTTGCACTGACAATGTCAACGCATGATAGAATCTCATTTGTCATTCTTGTTTGGTGATACTTGATAAAATTTTTTTCGGATTGGTGTAAAACCAAGCGTCAAGCTCTTCCTGTGGGAAGTATTTTTTTAAATACGTGTAACAATCCAGTAAATTGGGTTCTCGGTACGTGATATGATGCGTATCAGAGGCGATCACATCAACAAGTCCTTCTTTGAGCATCTTCATCGGATGTTTCTTATGAACTTTCTTATCGAGTCCTAAGATGGAGGTTGCATTCACTTGAATCCAAGCACCTAAGTCTTTAATGCGTCTCATCAAGTCGAAGTCGACATAAGGATAGCGTTCCACATGGGCAACAATAGGAATAAATCTCATCCGCGTGACATCATAGACCACATCTTCCACGGGAGAATGTTCTTGCATCGAGAACTCAAGTAACACGTACTTCGTTCCTGCTAAAGCAAGTTCATTCCAATCAGGTTCTAGATGAGACCGGTAGAGCACTTCAGCCCCTAAATAAAGATCAATCTTAATGCCTTCTTCTTCGGCACGTTTCTTCAGTTCAAGAAAGCGTTCATGATGCACGGATCGTTCTACTTTTTGAGGTCTTGATTGGACATGAGGGGTGAGGATCACCGCTTCTGTTCCATCTGAGACTTCTTTTTGAAGCATCAACAATGATGTTTCCATGTCTTGAGACCCATCATCGACATCAAACATGATGTGGGTATGGATATCAATAAACATTATTCTTCGTATTTATAGCTATAGTCGTACCCATAACCATAACTACTGTTCTTCAAGCTGACTTGGGTAAGTACAGTACCAATAATCGGCACATGATTGGTCTTTAATGTTTGAATGGCTTCCTTGACAAGGCTCTTCTTAGCAACGCCTTGTGCCACGATGAAGATGACACCATCGGCATTCTTCGCGATATAAAGGGCATCGGAGACTGCGATGACGGGAGGTGCATCGAGAAGGACAAAATCATAGGTTTCTCTAAGCTTTTGAATGAGTTGTTTCATCTTGTCAGCTTCTAAGACATTGACCACAGCAGTCGTCTTTTCACCGGTCACGATATAGTCAATCCCGACTTCATCGGAATGCTTAATGAGTTGATTATATTCGATTTTACCCGATAGATAATCGGTTAAACCGTTCTTATTGGGTGCGTTAAAGACACGGTGCATCTTGGGTTTTCTTAAGTCTAAGTCCAAAAGAATCACTTTCTTATTCTTTTGACCCATGAGATAGGCAATATTGGACACGAAGGTGGATTTCCCTTCAGACGCTAACGCTGAGGTAAACTCAATGACTTTATGTTTACCATCAAGGTTGACGTAGTCAAGGTTGATGATGACCTTTTGGAATGATTCTGCGGTATAGGAAAGAGGTTGTTCTTTGGTAACGATGTAATCGTAACGTTCGTTACGTTCTCCGTTGAAGAGATTGATTTTCTTGTTTTTAGCCATGTTATCTCTTCTCCTTAACTTCGAATTCAGGAATAACCCCTAACACTTGAATACCAAGCATTCCTTCAAGTTGTTCTTTGGTTCTGAATGTGTTGTTAAACATTTCTTTGATAAAGGCAATCCCTACGCCAATGATCCCACCAAGAATTAAACCGATCACGACATAAAGGGGTTTATTGGGTGAATCATAGATACCATCTTTGGCATTCGATGTCCGAATGATGTTATCCGCTAAGACAGCCACATTCGTATCGGCAAAGGCAATCGCTTCATCAATGACTTCATCGACGACTGCTTTGGAAACAGCAGGATCTTCAGATAGATAAGAAATGTTGATGAAATAACTGGTTGACGAGGATGAAACGGTTAAGTTGTTTTTAATGTCGGTTGCAGTCAAACCAAGATCTAAATCAGTAGCCACTTTCTCTAAAACAACTGGCATACTGACAAGTTCTGCTGCGGTTGCAAGAAGCCGTTGTGCATTGACTAAGTCAAATGAATCCGTTGTTGTGCCATCGACCTGTACTTGGACCATGACATAAGCATTGGATTTGTATTGTGGATCAGCGATCACAAACGCATAGACTCCAGCAATAATCCCTACAATCAAGGTGGATAAAACAATCATAATCAGATTACTTCTTAAAATTTTGAACAAATCCACGAGGCTAATTTCTTGGGTGTTTTCGAATTGTTGTTCGTTCATGGGTTCCTCCGTGATAAAAATTGATAAAAGTACATACTTTTAACATTAAACTCATTATAACACAACTACAAGAATAAGTGAATAAACATGTTAAAAACTTAGTTTTACATGCATATGGACAAAAAATGCCAGCGAACTGGCATTTTGTTCATTGAATATTCTTTTATGAGCCTGTAACGACTTGTTGCACCATAGAGCTGATGGAATCAACTGCTGATGCGCTTAATGTTGTCATGGGGTAGAAAGTGCCTTGACGGTCCTTATTGTAATATGTAAGGTTTGCTAAAGCCCAGTTCTTATACCAATCATCAGTGGATGTTTGGTAAGAGACGATGATGTCATACGCTTCTTCTAATGCAGTTGCATATCCTACAACTTCAGAGTTTAATGCCACGACTTCTGGATCAAGGAGATAGTTGATGAATTGATGTGCACCATCTAAATTTTCGGCTGTTTCAGGAATGACCATCGCATCAATAAATACTAACGTATTATCAGGAATATAGATATCAAATTCGGCTTGAACTTCTGCTAAGGTCTTACCTTCATCGAGTTGAATGTATAATCTGTCAAGATAATCCCCAGTGTAGGTGAATGCCATATCTAAGTTATCGGCTTCGATATCACGCTTGAGCATATCATCACCCCATTGGATGAAGTTTGCTGTTTCTAAATCCGCTTGTGCTTGATTTAAAAGTGTGGATGAGTAATCATTGGGATTTTCATTACGATAAAGTAATGCTGCAGCATATGCCATTTGTGCGACATCATACATGCCACGACGTGCATTTGGGAAATAGGTATCAGCATCAAAGTATGCTGCCCAACCATGTTCGTTTAACGCTTCTTCTAAGCCAGCCACACGGTTGTTATAGATAATCCCGAATGTTCCCCAGAAATAAGGAATCATGTAATCTTTGTAGTCAACAGTTTGACCATTTCTTGCAAATGTGGTTGCAGCCATTGAATCAAAGATTTGTTCAACACCATCCATATAGGTGACGGTATCAAAATTAGGAAGTTTGCTGTAATCGAGTTCATAGAGCATATCTTCTTCCACCATCTTTTCCACCATGTAATCGGATGGAATGACTAAGTCAAAAGGCGTAGTTCCGCTCTTGATCTTTGAATAGAAGAGTTCGTTAGAGTCAGCAACGCTGATCTTGACGTTAATGCCATATTCCTCTTCAAAATTCGCCACTACTTCATCGTTGATGTATTCACCCCAGTTAAGAATATTTAAAACCGGACGCGAATCACAAGCTGAAGCCATAAATGCAACCAGTGCAAAGACAATCAAAAGAAATACTTTTTTCATTTTTGTTCTTTCTTTCCTTTCTTATTAGAGTGTTGAACAAATGTATAAACCATCAAACCAGCCAGTGTAAAGAGGGTGAGCAATGTTGAGAAGGCATACACGGAAGGTGTTAGGTTGCGACGACCGACAACCCCGTAGATCCAGATCGATAAATTATCAAATCCAGCTCCGGTGTTGAAATAACTGATGACAAAGTCATC
>CALMNM010000099.1 GCA_937868795.1 uncultured Acholeplasma sp. | reverse complement strand
TCAAGATTATTATTTAACAATTCGATATATGGATGATATGTATTTTCTGAGAGATAATGATTTTGATACCTTCGTTACACAATATGAATCCACAGGTAATACTATTTCCGAAATAGCAAGAGAGTACCTCTTAGAAGCATTTAACCTTATGAAGAGTTTATAAAAAAGGAGCAGAAATTTGCTCCTTTATATTTTTTGAGGTCTAGTTTAAGGTGTAGGGTTTTCGATCCATTTGGCATAAAGTGTGAACTGTGAGGTCACCGGTTGTTCAAAATCATATGGCATAGTCCCTGCTTCATCTAGATACCACCCACCAAACGTATAGCCTTCTCGAATAGGAATCGCGATATGATGATCTTCCATTGTTTTACCGTAAACTAAATGATATTCACTGACAATCTCTCCTTGACTTATATAATGAATAACAAATATAATGTCTTCCCAAAGTGCATATATAGTAATATTATCTGGCATCGTTGTTCCCTTGAAATTCGTATGATTCATGTTGAACCATCCAATAAATTGATATCCTTCACGTGTTGGAGTAGGTAAGCTGATGGGTGTTCCATACCATTGGACAAGATCATCAAGTGGATCACCGCCATTTTCATCTAAATAGAGTGTACACATTCTTATCTCCCACTTGGCATATATGGTGACATTTTCACTTGGCATGACATCAAAGACATATGGGATTGTGAGTTCAGGATCTGCATACCACCCTAAAAATGAATGTCCTTCTTTATGCACATATTCAGGTGCATACACTGGACTCCCCACAGGTTGTCTAAGTAGTGTGATATTATCACCACCATTTTCATCAAAATACATGACGCGATAGATCGTGATTTCTTCCCACTTGGCGTAAAGTGTCATATCTTGAGCTGGCATGTACTTTTCAACGAGAGGCATTGCATATGTCTCATCTAGATACCATCCAACAAAATCATATCCATCTTTCTGTGGAATGACATTTAAAATCTTTTCTTCGAATACGTATGTCTGAGGATCGATAGGTTGACCGTTCATTGTATCAAAACTAATGACATAACTGTTGATGTTCCATTTTGCGTAAAGCACCACTGTAGGTTGTTCGAGGTTCACTAAATCAAGGATTTGAAAAGGTTGAGTCAGCATGATATCGATATACCACCCATCAAATGTATATCCCTCTCTTGTGGGATCCTCGGGCATAACAAAAGAATCCCCGTTGTAGGGCATTGACTCAATCGTCGTTCCTAAGTTGGTTTGAAAATGAACCATCATTCCATCATCGTCTTCACACGCTACAATAAACAAAGACATGAATATTAAGACAAAAAACAACGTTATTTTTCTCATACAATCCTCCCCTTGCTGTTTTTCTATATTCTATCACTTAAACGATGAAAATCAACATAATGATGTGTATAGAGCTAAAAAAAACCACAAAATCTGAGTTTTATGGTCTTTTTGCATTATTTTATCGTTTTACGATTTTGGGCATTTCAGTTAGGGTAAAGTTTGCTGAGTTGATTCGGTAAGTGTTGGTTCCATCCCCTTCAATCTGTTCTGGGTTAGTAAAATAGAGTTCTGAATTTCCTTCAACCATGACGCCAAGTAAACTGGTAATATTGATATATATCTTGATCTTTGAGAAGATATTAATTTTTTCTGGGTCATAGAATTCTGAGTCCTTTTTGATAATCAGATTGATGATGACATTGTTGCGTTTCGTATGTTCATTATATAGCAAAAATGCTCGGCTTTCAGTTTGTGATGGTGGGGTAATAAACTCATAGTTTAGTCCATTTCTTTCAAAACGAAGCTTATCAAATGTGATGGATGATATAATCTTACCCTCGATGACACGAAAAGGAATTTTTACAGAGACATAACGATAATCCTCGGGATGGGCATAAATGTCCTCTTCTTTCGTCTTATCTTCGAACATGTGAAACATCATACTTTTCCGTTCAAGCATGCGATTGACATAACGTTCTGATTCACCATAAATAAGCATACGATCCATGAATTCAATAATCGAATAATTCGCTGAAGCGAATTGGAGTTCTCTAAAAAGTTCTGCACGCTTGTTGGTATCATCATTAATTTTTAATACTGAACGATTATGAAGTAAAATCAATAAGGCAAAAAGGGTTGATGAACAAAAGGATGCAAATGCAACAAACACTGTCGCGACACGAATCCCAATGACGTTAAACATTTGTTCAAGTTCATCACCGAAGATAAGCATCGTCAATGCAATGGAAAAAACCGTCACGCTCGCAATCGCCATGACAGTGATAATGATATTACGTTCTCGTTTCATCTATATTCACAATCTTTCTATCTGATGTTAGGCTATCATTGACATCATTATAGCATTTCTTTACCTAAAATTTACAATCATATTGCTCACATATATTTATAGATTATTTAAGACATATTTTCAAGATTATGATAAGATAAGTGCAAATCAAACAAGGGGGAATGTTTATGAAAGGAATGCTATACAAGTTTTTAATAATCGGTATTTTCTTTTTATCTATTGGGCTATATGGTTGTACTGAGAAAGTGACAATCATCTCAATTGATATCGATGAATCGACGATTCCTAGTGAGGTCATGACCTTTGATTTCTATCTATCCAACATTGAACTAGAAATCACTTACTCCAATGGTGATGTTGAAACGATTGCGGTGGAAGAATATATGATTTCTGATACTGATATAGCCAAACTATCGACATCTGGGGAACACACAATCACCGTTCATTTTTTGGGCTTTACCACAAGTTTCACGATTAAAATAATCGCACCCATTGTTTATGAGCTTGCCAATGGACGCTATGATTTTAGCATGTTTGCTGATCTCGAAAAAACTTACGTCATCTCCAAACTAGAAACTTATCTTATGGAACATATGTATGGAGGTATTCCTTTAGTGAGATCAACCGATGTCATGCTTTTTTCAGATCGTGTTGATCTTCCTACACATGAGTATTTTCACAATCTCGGTTATTTTATTCCTTACATGACATTGACTGAAGATGACTCCAATGTATTGTTTGAAACCGAGACCTATGGACATCCACTTGAGTACACCTTTAGAACTTATTACACCGATGAACAGGATAACTTAAATACCTGGATCAATGTCCCGGGAAAACCAGCACCACTTTATGATCTTCTTTCAGGAACACTGTATCAACGTGTTTATAATGAAGAAGCAGAGATTTTGACATATGTTCTTTCACTTGCTGAATCCTATCCGGTGGCACTCGGTGATGATATCAGTTCTGATGGAAAATCCACTTTATGGAAAATCACTTTAAGAGATCAACTCGAATGGTCTATTCCCGAGGGGCTAACGGTGAGTGATATAGCCATTACCGCAGAGGATTATGTATGGACGATTAAAGAAGCCTTAGAAAACAACTGGCTTGGAACATGTCATGGCACCTTTGCACTGTGTTATTCAGGTATTAAAAATATCGACAACTATCGAAATGGTCTATCAAATATTGATGATATTGGCATTAAGGTATCAAATTCATCTGACTTAACCCTTGAAATCGAATTTGAATCTCCTATCAACATGTCAAGTGTATTAGGATTATTCTCAGATCCTATGATCACTCCGATTCATCAAGAGGTTTATGAAACACTGGGTGACGATTATGCATCATCCGTTGAAACAACACCTTCTGCAGGATTATTTAAACTTTCCTCATGGATCTATGAAGATTTTATGTTGTTTGTCAAAAATGAGAATCACCCCAATGCCTCTAGCATAAGCCTTGATAAGATTTATTATCGCTATTTTGATGATATTAATTTTAAAGTTGATGAAGAAGGAATTTATCAAGCGTTTATGTCTGGTGAACTCGATATGGCCTATGTTCCTGATACACATTTAAGTGAGCAAACTTGGGACACTCCTTATATGTTTGAAGCAAGTCCTACCGTCTGGCGTTTAGGAATTAATAGCTTAGGAACCAATGATCGAAGAGATGAATTTATAGAAAAGCATCCTGATATCGTCATCAATATGGATTATGATCTCGAGCCAATTCTTATGTATGATGATATGCGACAAGCGCTGTATTATGGTATAGACAGATTATCACTAACCAACAATATGACATTGGGATATATTCCAGAGAATCGATTGATTTCATCTCAATTCTCGCTTTATCCTTCTCAAGTACCTTATCGAAGTGAAATTCTCATATCCTCGCATGGAGATGATTACTTGCAGGATACTTTCGGATATGATCTTGATCTAGCAAAAGCACATTTTCAAGAAGCCGTCTCATTAGCCATCGAAGAAGGTTATTATCTCGCAGGGACAGAAAACAATGAAACAATGATTGAATTATCGCTTTACTATAAGTCGGGTGGACGTGCACCGGTTGTTGAGATGATGGAGAACCTTGAATCGCTTTATGAAGCGGTTTTAGTTGATAACGAACATCATGTTAAGGTAGATATTATTTTATATGATGTCGCCTTTCCTTCATCCTGTTTTGATCCTGATATCGTCCAATCGGGATCATATGATCTTTATTTCGGTGGCATCACTGGAGGTGTGTTTGATTTAACAAATTACATGAGGATCTTCAGTTTTGAAATGTCTAAGGATCTCTCCTTATCCGTGGGTATTGACACCTCCTCACCAACCATTGAATTATCTTATAATGATTCACAAGGAAATACGCATCATGAACTGTTTAGTTATGATGCACTTCTTTCTGCACTGTTAGGTGTGACATATATTTTAGATGGTGATATACAAAGAGATTTTGCTGATGCGCAATCCGCGATTACTGCAACCTATGATTTGCAGAATGAAATCGTCGATGAAATCACACTCAAAAATGACATCCTTCAAGCTTATACGGGAAAAGAAAATGCGTATTATGCCAATATCATTGATGTCGATCATGTCTTTGGTTATCTCATCGATTTTGATGATGAAGCAAAAGCGTTTGTGATCGTTAGTGAAACCGAAGGTCGTTATCAAGTCTATGAACAAATCAAACTCTACACATCACTCGATGATACGATTGAAAAATACGTTCAGGATCACTTTGGTCCTTACTATGAACTTACGGATGTAGAGCCTGTGTTATCTGATCTCGATGTGCAAAGTCATCCCTATATACAAGACTACTTTGATTTTACAACTTTAGCTGATATCGCAAGTGAGTATGAGGTTTCTCTCGATTATTTGCGAGTGTATTCAACCACATGGTATTGGGAAAATGGCACCGAATGGACAGATATCTTTTTAGTGATTGAAATAGAGGGATTCTATCTTCCTCTAGAATGGTTATAAATTAATCCTCTGCATCAAAAAAGGACACGCGGTGTCCTTTCTTTTTGTTTATATGGGTAAACTGTAAACAATCATACCAAGGATGGCTCCAAAAATAATGAGTAACCATGGTTTTTTATAAAAGAACTTATAGAGGATAGCCATGACAACAATGATGCCAATCGCTTTAAAATCTAAACTTAAATCGGGAAAACCTTCAACGACCACAGCATGAATTAAAATGTTAACAGCTGCATACCCAATTAATCCGATGATTACGGCTTTTAGATAATAAAACCAGTAAACGACGAGTAAACTGTAACGGTATTTTTTAAGTAACCCCGCTAACGCAGAAACAATAATAAAAGAGGGAAGGATGAAGGCTGCAGTTGCCACCACAGCACCTAAAATATGCTGATGGGTAAAACCTACATAGGTTGCGATATTGATTCCAATCGGTCCAGGTGTTGATTCTGCAATGGCAAGCATCGCGATAAACTCATCAAAGGTAATCATTCCACGTCCAACGACTTGTTGCTGGATTAAGGGAATAGCCACCATACCACCACCGATGGTAAATAGACCTACATATAAAAAGATTAAGATTAGTTCAATCATGCGCTCGCCTTCTTTCTAAAAAGAATATAGGCATGAATGGTTCCTAAAACAAATGCTGTCAAAATAATAAGAACTGTTGAAACGTTAAAGAAATAGACAGCAACAAAACCTAATATTGCATAAATGAGAAGACCGATATTATAGATATTTTTCTTCCCTAAATCAATCATCGCACTAAAGAGTAAAACAACCACGGTCATTAGAATGCCTTTTAACGCAAACTGAACGAGTTCGATTTCTGCAAATTCTCGTAATAATGCAGCAATCAACGTAATCACGATGAGTGAAGGGAGAGCAACACCTAAAACAGCCACTAAACTACCACGTTTCCCTCTGATATGTTCGCCGACCAACACCGCAATGTTTATCGCGATCATCCCTGGAGCAACCTGAGCGACTGCAATATAATCCATAAGTTCGTTTTCTTCAATCCAACCACGAGACACGATATCGCGCTTAATGATGGGAATCATAGCAAGTCCTCCACCAAAGGTGAAGGCACCAATTTTGAAGAAAACTAAGAAAATTGTTAAGAGTGAGACCATAATGTAACCTTCTTTATCTAGGATGTCATAACATCATTCATTATACCACTTATTCTCACATGAGGGCAAACAATGTTTTTGTACGATATAAGAAAAAGAGGACAATTGTCCTCTCATGGATTCTTAAATAATTAAACCCCTTGTTGTAACATCGCTTGATACACTTTCATGAATCCAGCAATATTCGCACCAGTAATGAGATCATCAGGTCTTCCTGTATAAGTCAGTGATGCTTCATGACAACGATTGAAGATTCGTTTCATGATTTCATGAAGTTTATCATCGACTTCTTTGAAACTCCAGTTTTGGAAGGTTGCATTTTGGGTCATTTCTAATCCAGAGACTGCAACACCACCCGCATTGGCTGCTTTACCTGGGGCAAATAAGATGTTATGTTCTCTAAAATACTTGGTTGCTTCTATGGTGGTAGGCATGTTTGCCCCTTCAGCCACTAACCAACAACCATTTTTCACAAGTTCTTCTGCTGAATCTAGATAAATTTCATTTTGTGTCGCACAAGGAAGTGCGATATCACATGGAATTTTCCAGATATCCTTTGTGTTTGGATAGAATATCGCTTCTGGATGATAGGTTAAGTACTTATCGACAACCACGCTATTGGTCTTGGATAAATTCTTAATCAGTTGAATGTCAATGCCGTTTTCATCATGGATGACACCTGAAATATCACTGATTGCAATCACTTTCGCGCCAAGTTCAATCGCCTTTTCAGCGGCCATGGATCCTACTTTACCAGCACCACTAACGATGACACGTTTATTCTTGAATGTTTCATTCTTAAAAACACGAAGCATTTCTTCAACAAAGTAACATAAACCATACCCGGTTGCTTCTGCTCTACCTAATGATCCACCAGATTCAATCCCTTTTGAGGTAAAAGTCCCACTAAATTCGTTTTCAATCCGTTTGTACATGCCATACATATAACCAATTTCACGAGCACCTACTCCTAAATCACCGGCAGGAACGTCCATTCTTGGTCCAATGTGACGATACATTTCTAAGATAAAACCCTGACAGAAACGCATGATTTCATTATCGCTTTTTCCACGAGGATCAAAATCAGCGCCACCTTTAGCGCCACCCATGGGTAAACAGGTGAGTGAATTCTTAAATGTTTGTTCAAAGGCAAGGAATTTCATGATCGATTCATTGACGGATCGGTCAAAACGAATGCCACCTTTATAGGGTCCAATCGCTGAGTTGAACTGGACACGCATCGCACGATTGACTTGAACCTTTCCTGAATCATCGACCCATGATACTCTGAACTTAATCATACGTTCAGGTTCAACGATTCGTTCAATAATCGCATCTTGTTGAATTCTTGGATCTTTATCCACGAGAAGGTCGATGGAGGTTAAGAACTCTTCGACAGCTTGTAAAAACTCTGGCTGATCATTATATCGTTTTTGGAGATCAGCAAATACATTGATAAGATACGCACTTTTAAACAATTGGGTAGTCCTCTCTTTCTTATCTAAAAAATGTTTACTTTGGTATGATTGGCGTGAAAAAACGAACGGTAATCTTGTTTACCGTGATTCATATTGATTATTAAATGCATTGATCCACAGGGTAATTCCCGGAAGATTCATCATATGTGTGATCATAGTCGTTTGTGTTCTTCACCATTACTATTATACAATGAAAGCGCTTTATTTCAACCCTTGAATCTGAAATATTTGATAATTTATTCCTTTATGTTCAATTTCACATAGACATCATAAAATGAATGAATTGAGAATTGAAGAGAATAGAATCAAGAGAATAACATCTATTGTTCATCATCGATTATTTATGTCATTTTTTCATATATATTAAGATTAATTAAAGTATAAAACTGTAATTTTTTCTTTACTTTGGCAGTAAGTCAAGTTGCTTGCTAATCCATTTTGTGTATGATAAGATAATTATGCAAAATATAAGTAAAGGAGACTTACTATGAGTGTAGCTGTACAAAAAGCTGATAAATTATCGTTTGAAAGTTTAATTCGTTTTAACAAAATCATGGGCTCTGTTCACCTTGTTCAAGGCGTTCTCATGATGCTATTCGCGTTTATTGTCTATCCAAATTTAGATGGGACAGGAACTCAAACATTCACCATTCCTGTCATTGGTAACTATTTACAGTTCGTTACGGGTGAAGGTCTAGTCTTAACACCAACCGAAACATTATTTGAACTTCCCTTCCTTCCCTTAACAGCGAGCTTCTTGCTCATTTCAGCGCTATTCCATTTCATCATTGCTATTCCTTACAAGGACAAGTATGTTGCTGACTTGAAACAAGGTATCAACAAGCTCAGATGGTATGAATACGCATTAAGCTCATCCTTAATGATCGTCCTCATCTCCTCACTCTTTGGTGTTCGTGATGTCGCTGTCTTCGCATTAATCGCTTTAGCAAATGCTGCCATGAACTTATTTGGTCTTGACATGGAACTGCTTAATGCAGGTGAATCCAAAGTAGGTAAGAAAGTCAACTGGCTTCCTTTCATCTTCGGATCTGTCATCGGTTTAGCTCCATGGGTTGCGATTGCATTCTATATTGGTGTCAATCCAAACTTAGATGCTGTTCCAGGATTTGTATGGGCAATCTTAGTCACCTACTTCGTTGCGTTCAATACATTCCCAGTTAACATGTTCTTACAATATAAGGGTATTGGTAAATTCAAGAATTACCTTTATGGCGAAAGAGGATACATCATCTTATCACTTGTTGCTAAGACGATTCTTACTTGGTTAGTTCTCTTCGGCGCATTCCAACCCTGATCAACGAATTTAAGACAAACAAAAGGGCACTTCATAGGTTGTGCCCTTTTTTCTTGCTTGTTATTTTGATTTGCTATGGCGATAAACAAAATAGAGAAAGATAGGAAATAAAAATATCGCGAGCATGTATGCTTGAACTCTTCCATATTTCAGGCTTAGTTCATCTAGCGTATCATCAACTTCTTCAAAAAAGCGTTTCATTCCTATGACCTTCAATCCTGGATGATTCTCCGAATTGATTATATCACGTTTTTATTTGTTGTTGAATCCTCGAATAGAGCTTGATCGATGATTGGCTTTACTTTTGTTCCGAATAGTTCGATGGATTTCATCACGAGATCATGATCAAGATGACCTACTGGAACATGAAGAGCAAAACGATTGATTCCTAATATTTTCTTGAGATATAAAATCTTTTTGGCAACATATTCAGGATCTCCTACATAAAGAGCTCCTTCCATACTGTTAGCATGCGTGTAGGTTTGTTTGGTGTATTTCATCCATCCACGTTCTTTCCCAATGACATTCATAGCTTGTTCCATCGATGGATAATACGTTTCAAAAGCCTCGTCATATGTCTCTGCAATATAGCCATGAGAATGAACCGATATAAACATGTTGTTTTCATCGTGGCCATATTCACGATAGGTTTTCTTATAGAGATCAACAAGTCCTTTAAACATTCTTGGACTACCACCAATGATGGCTAAAAACAGAGGTAAACCATGTTTAGCTGCTCGGATGACGGACTCGGGTGTTCCTCCAACCGCTACACTCACGGTTAAATCTTTTGTGCGTGGGTAAACACCAAGCTTAGGAATCGCTGGACGATGCTTTCCAGAATAATCAACGATTTCATGATTTTTGATGTTCAGCAGTAACTCAAGTTTTTCGTTAAAGAGAGTCTCATAATCACGCAAACTATACCCAAACAAAGGGAATGATTCAATAAAGGATCCTCTTCCAACCATGAGTTCTGCTCGTCCGCTTGATAATGCATTGAGTGTCGCGAAGTTTTGATACACTCGCACAGGATCCTCACTGGATAATACAGTCACTGCACTTCCTAATTTAATACGTTTAGTGAGGGGAGCTGCAGCCGCTAAAATCATATGTGGTGCAGAGGCTGCAAAATCTTTTCTGTGGTGCTCACCAACACCAAAATAATCGAGTCCTATCTCATCAGCAAGTTTAATTTCATCCACAACTTGACGAATCCGTTCGTCATAGCTGATAATCGTTTTGGTTTTTGGATCTTCCATCACTTCTGCAAATGTTGTGATTCCTAGTTCTATAGTTGCCATGGTATTTTCTCATTTCATATTATTTCGATTTCGAAATTATTTTACATCTTGAATTGCGAATAAGCAAACAACATGCATAAAAAAAGAGCCGAAGCTCTTTCTTCACTTGGTTTGAAAGGTGACCTGAAGGTCAATGGTCGCGACTTTTGAGACAGTCTCATGGATCGAGCAATACTTCGCGCCGAGTTCTGCTGCTTTGCGAAGTTTTTCTTCATCAGACCCGTTATATACGACCATTGCAATCGTGACTGTTTCCAATGTCGCCGGGGTTTGATCGCGTTTATAACCAGACACTTCAATCTCAACATCACTTAAGGTTAATCTCATTTTATTGGCTACACTCAAGAAGGTCGCGTAAAAGCATGAGGCAATCGCTCCAAACAATAAGTGATAGGGTTGCATCCCGTTATCTTGACTTCCTAGTTTGATTGAACCTGTAGGTGATGTCATTTCACCAACAAAATCTTTATTAAAAACCAATTTTACATTATCTGCTTTCATAAAAAACCTCCCAAAATAAGTTACAGAATTATCATAACATACAATGATTTTCTTGGTTGCAAATTTGATTGATTACAATACTTGTTTTCTGAGAAAAATCT
>CALMNM010000098.1 GCA_937868795.1 uncultured Acholeplasma sp. | reverse complement strand
TAGATAGAGCTTGTCTCCGATAATCCATTGGAGCGAGCTCTTTTATTTTTTCTTGTAATCTTTCTTCATTGTAATACTTCACATACCGATCTACAAGGGCTATCATTTCATCTTCAGATATCTTTTCTTTCAGGTAGATGCTTTCGGTCTTAAGTGCGCTAAACCAGGATTCAATCGGTGCGTTATCGACACAGCTACCCCTGTAGGATACACTGTGCCGTACCTGATGCTTTTCAAGCAGGGCCGCGTATACTGGCGATGTGAACTGACTTCCCTGATCGGAATGAAGGATAAGGTTCTCCCGAGAGTTCAATGGAGCACGTCGAAGTGCTGCCTTGAAAGTCTCAAGGACTAGTGGATTGTTATTGAACCTTGAGATCCGATAGCTGATGATGCTCTTATCGTAGAGATCCTTGATCGCACACAGATATAAAATCCTGTCCTCGGTAAACAGATAGCTCACATCGATACTCCATTTCTCATTCGGCTTTTCTGTGGTAAAATCTCTCTTGAGAAGATTGGGTATCTGATGGTGCGGCTTTGCTCCCCAGCGATGTCTCTTCTTCCGAATGATGGACTGAATCCCATTCAGTCTCATGTAGCGATACACGGTTGCCTTGGTGAGGATTAGACCGTGTATTTTCTTTAGGCTCATCTTGATGCGCGTAATGCCTTGCCTTCTATCCGCTTCATAGCGTTCAACGATGAGCTTGTTCAGCGATTCATCAAATGCTTTATATGCCGGCTTACCCAAGGCTATCCAGTCATGATAACCGCTTCGTGAACACCTCAATACGAAGCATAGTTTTTGGATAGTGTATCGATCTTTCAATTGATGAATCACCTGGTATTTTTCTTTTGCTGTTTTAAGTAAGCCGCCACTTTTTTTATGTCTTCTAGCATGTTGATATGCTCGATCAGCTCCTCTTTCGACATATCCTCCAACCTCACCGCCTTCTTTGGCCTTCCCTTGTTAGGGGTGTCCTTTTTGCTTGCTTTGCCTCTCCGGTCGACGGTCGTTCCAAACTCTCGATACTGATCGATCCAACGTTTGACGACGCTCTCACTCACATCCAAATCCTTGGCCAGTGTTGTATGTCCTCCGGTCTCTCCGGATAGATACATCTCCACGATTTCGTTTTTCTCTTCGATCGTGTATTGTCGATGCTTCGTTGTTTTGCGCTCCATTCAAAAACCTCCTCTCAATACTCTTATATAACAAAAATAGAGCTATGAATACACATAACTCTACTCTTTTTATTTTATTGTCCGTTTTAATCAAATACTTTCATTTGCCTTCTTTTTATTCGGGTTGTTTTATTGCTAATGCGTCTATATCTGTATCGAGTTCATAATTAATATTAGGAAGCATAAAACCATGAATCTGGTGGAACTCTTTGATAAACATCTCTGTTCCATGAAGACTAAGGATTTCAGCATCAGAATAGGTAGTCATCATATGAATGGTTTCCCTTTGAGTTTCTTCTTCCATTTCTAAATGATCAAGACGAATTCTACCTTCAGAGTCAACGATTCGTTTTTGACCATAAACCATATCTTTATATAGTCGATATTTATGAGCTGTAATAGTTTCATGGGTGTGATTTCTTGTCATGACATCAAATAAGCAGCTGACATAAACTGGCATTTGGGGAATGAAGACACTCGCTTTTGTCACGACAGCTTTTGATGAGGAAATCAATGCTTCACCTTGATAGTGTGAACTCAAGAAGTTATTCATTCTTAATGCAGCGTGTTCTAAATCTTCTTTAGCTTTTCCAAGGGTTCCACCACGATAAATCTTATCTGTCGTTGGTCCACCAATATAGGTGTATGAGATCGTCTTGAAACCAGGACTCAGTAAATCATGATCGGCAAGGGCATGAATCCATTCTTCCCAGGCACTTCCTCCCATGACATAAACCGTATCCTTAATTTCTTCTTCAGTCGCGGTTCCAATGACAAGATCTTTAACCGTTAGGTCGGCTAAATCAATCGTTTTTCCTATCGCATCACTACCGATCGCTTTGATCGACGATTTCACAAGATTCCCTGTTTCTTCATTAAATCTTGCCCCTGCAGCAAGCGAATAAATCACTAAATCTAATTTACCGAAATGTTGTTGAATATAGTCAATGACATCTTTTTTCATTTGAGAACCAAAGGCATCACCGACGAAATCCTTGTGGATGTTCTTGGTTTCTTTAGCAAATTCTTGAAAATAGATGTTATTCCACCAACCTGCTGTCCCGGTTCGTTTTCCTTTAGGTGCGGTTTCATAAGAGATGTTAAGCGTATCAGCATTGCCAGCAAAAGCAAGAGCGATTCTTGAGGCAAGTCCGTAACCAGAAGATCCCCCGATAATCAATACTTTTTTGGGACCGACAAATTTAGGAAATTGCTTGGCTTCTTCAATTTGATCCAAGACAAAGGATTTGCATCCAAGTGGATGAGCATTTAAAAATATGTTTGAACGTATGGATGGTTCGATAATCATAATAGACCTCTTTAAAGTGTAATTTGACATACGTCTATTATGATACCACAACTATTTCGATATTCAAAGTAAAACAATGAAAAAGACATGAGTGTTGGCTCATGTCTACTGCTGTTTTTGTTTAAGTAAATCAAGTTTTTTATTTCTCTTCTTAATATAGAGGATGACCATTCCAGCGATACTTCCCATCACCACTAAGAAAGGTAACATGGTCGCAATAAGTAAGATAAATCCTTGGACAAAATCAACCAATCCATTCCAACCACTTGAAAAGGCACGTCCTAATCGATTGATAAATGGGGATTCTGTTTGGACAACAGATTGATAGAGTGTCAAATTGACTTCGCTGTAATCTGCCAAACTATCAAAAACATTAAGTTCGCCTTGGAGTTGACGTCTTTCTGTTTCAAGGTGAGAAAGTTGCTCATTGATCATGATCATGTCAGTCAGTGATGCTTGATCATAAAGTTCAATCAAACGTTCGATTTGTGCATCGATGGCAACTATTTGATTGGTCTTATCTTGGTAGCCAAGCGAAATGTCAGTGGCGATCATCTGATAACTTTCAACGCTAAACTCTGATGTTAATTGATCGATAAAGGTATCTAGTCGATCACTTTTAATTCGAATGACGAAGTTTGCTGAATGATCATGAATAATCTCTTGATCAAACCATTCATCGTCGTTCATGAACGACTTGATCAATGCTATGGCATCATCAAGCTCACTTACGTTTGCATTTAAATCCACTTGATAAATAATCTTTCTTTCCGGTGTCGATTCATCAGCAAGAACGACCGTTTGGTTATCATCTTCATATATTGGTTCTTCATACTCACTGCTACATCCCTGTAATACAAAGATAAAACCTAAACATATCCAAACAAACCATTTTTTCATAAGATTGACCTCTCTTTTCACTTTTCATCTTTAGTTTAATGATGATGTGTGACAGAGTTATGGCTATCTTGTGACAAAGTTGTGGCAATTGATCTTATTGTTTTTTGAAAACTCTT
>CALMNM010000097.1 GCA_937868795.1 uncultured Acholeplasma sp. | reverse complement strand
TAAGGACATACAAGGTCCTGATATTCCCTCTTTAGATGAAGTTCACACAAATCCGAGAGCTCGATCTGCTAAATTAAGATGTGCAATTAAAGCTTAATTTTATAAACTGACTTAGTCATCATCAATGACAATGGGCTATTATTTCTGATAGCCTTTTTCTTTAGTTAACAAGGCATGTACCTTTTGTTATTTATTGTTATGATCTGATTATAATCTACCCATTCAAAGCAGTCAAAAGAACGCGATCAACATTATTTTGATAATCTTCAAGACTTTTTTGAACTTCAATGTCAGGTATATTGCCTCTACCCAAAGTCATACCCTCAACTTCAACAGACCATGCTGTCGTTGATGTTCGTATTTCCATTTGAGTATATCTTAGGGTATAGTTAATTGAACTGTCTGAACAAATGTAACCTCCCCCAGTTTCTTCACCAATCATTATGCCAACCTGATGATACTTAAGAAGAGCCGTAAAATGTCCACAAGTAGAAAAGCATTGAGCATCAATGAGTGTGATGAGTGTACCAGCAAAATGCGGCTCCGATAAAGGAATAGGATTTTTTAGTCCTGGATAGTAATCTGGAGATGATCGAGCAAAATACGGTACAGGATTAGAAATTAAGTAAGATAATAGCCTACTTGCAACACGTGGATCTCCACCACCGTTTCCTCGTAGGTCCAATATCACTTTTTCAATACCTAAGTTGTCAATATTTTGAAAAAATTCAGAGAAAAATTGGTAGAAATCGTTCAAGGTATAACTTCCATAGGGATAAAAGGTTCGCAATGACAATATCGCGTAATCATCCTCAAAACTCGCTTCAAATGGTTCCTCTTCTACCCACATATGTGTGTTTAGACAATTACGTGTTAATGTAGTGATGGTAAGATTTCCCGTTGTTTGGTCAAGGTATTCTATGATCAGTGCTTCTGTTGAACCTAGAAACAACTGGTAATAGGCAAAATAGGATTGACTTAAAGTCAATGTTTTAAGTGATAATCCATCACCATCAGCGCTCAGATATCGCATCATTTCTGATGTGATATCCAGTACGTTTCTTCCATCAATCGAGATAATCTCATCGCCAAATTCTATCTCTTTTTCACCTTCAATGCCAATCACAATCAATTTTTGATTGATCAAACGTACATCAACAGGATATGCCATCTCTGAATCGAAAATTTCTAACATGGTTGATTGCGGAATTCTAACTGAAGAATGACCACATCGAACAGCTGAAATAACAACTGCAAGGATGCGATAAAATTCAAGTTGGGTCATCCCGTTTCTTAGTAATTCTCGTTGTGATTTTATAATTGCAGCCAATTCATCTTCATTAGTGAAAACTTTAGGATTGGACCCTAAATTTCGAACAAATTGATCGTAATCTGATTGCAACTCGGTCAAGCGATAATGACCAGGTTCCATAGTTTCATCTGAGGTTTCTTGATTAGTGATGATAATTTCTTTAGAACCACTGATTGTATTCGTACTTACTGAAGTAGCAACGACGGTAACTGTTCCATTAGAAAGAGCTGTTAATAGTCCTGTCGAATTTATAGTTGCAGTCCCTGTACCAGGTAAGACAGTCCAAATAACTGAAAGATTCGTTGCATTCATAGGTAGTACAACTGCGGTCATTTGAAGGGTTCCCATCAATGTATCAATAATTGCCTCATTTGATACACTTGATACAGTAATGGACGTCACATCTATTTCAGGAATATCGATGGGAGTTGTCAAATCTGACGGTATAGATGAAGTACAGGAAGTGAGCATAACCATAAAGCAAAAGAGAATTACATGAATCCATATGTGCTTTGTTCTCATTTTCATTTCTCCTTTTCACTGAATCGAGAAACTGTATATTGGAACCAAAGATCCCAAAAAGCAGTCTCACTCATCTGAAACCATTTTTCAAAGTCATAAGGTGAATTAATCAATAAAATTAACTTTTCCAATCCGAATTTCTCAATGATAAATTGTACTGCCAAAGAAGTTAATTCGTACCCACTTTGAAGTTTAAATAAACTGTATTCGGTGGATAGTTGTAAAACAGATGATGGATGCAACGAAGGAAGGAGATTTAAAATGGTATTCTTCAGACGTGATGGTTGAATTAAGCCACTTTCATAAGTGGCAATACCTTGAACTAACCAATAACTAGCACTGGGATTCATTGAAGAAAGAATTTTTTGCATCCAGACAAGCAACGTTGCAGCTTCAATTGAAATGTTATCAAATGTTTCTTCTGGTGCTAAGTGAAGAATATCCCAAACCCATGCAGCGCGAAGCCAATCTGGAGCATTGATTAACCCGAGTGCAGAATGCATCTTTTCTTTCGAACTGTATAAAAAAATCTCTTGTGTCGGTTGAAGTATGATTGGATATCTACGTTCAATTCTATTTGTCTCATTTTCAAGAAAGATCGAGAGTTTGGAAATCAGACTGTCATTTTTTACACCATAGAATGAAAACCTTTTTGTTTTCAAATGTAATTGTCCGCCATATATTCTATGTAACGCTTGTTGCATTTCAGAAATGACACAATCTCGTTCTGTCCATACAGCACGATAGATATACTTTTTCCCTTGTATTTCAATACTTATCAATTTTTTCTCCACTAGCCGGGACAATAGTGTTTTTACGGTAGTCAATCTCCACTTTTCAAAAGTATATAATTCATGTGCAATGGTAGTGGCATCGATGGGTTGACGCTCCCAAATAACACGCATTATCTTCCATTCGGCACTAGTTAGTTTCAACATCATTAGACCTTCTTTCTATGTATGTAGTTATATTTTAATGATGATTAACACTTATTTCCTGTGATTTTTTTGTATATTTATATAATGATGTAATTCATTCAAGAATATTCGTTCAATAAAAATGTTATCTATATCATCTTTTTCATTTAAACTATTTTGTAAAACAGAATTGATTCGAAGCCATTTTTGTTTTAATTCTTCATCAAAGGTAAAAAGGGATTTTCATCACTAAACCTCTAATGACTACAGTTGTAGTCTTTTATAAATGTATTATATATTATAAAAAAACAAATGTAAAGATGCAATGAAATTAAACACTCTTTTTTATGTTTTATTAACAATAATCCCAAAAAATTAAAATTCTTGATAGATTATTCAAATGGTATTATAAGTGAAATGGAGCAAATAACCTTCTATATAGAAATTGGACAAATCCATATTTGTTATAGGTCGATGATATGGGTGGGGTAGTGGCCATAAGCGTATAAAAAAGGTCAGATACATATTGTATCGACCCATGTTTCTTGCATGATAAACATAAAATGAATGGCCATTTGATGTCAAATATGAGAATACTGAAGAATTTTTTATGCTTCGACTATTATAAAGTGTTTAGCCATAATCCACATACTCTATGATATTAGTCATGTCCTCTATTCTTGAACAATAACCTAAAAATACCATATAAAATGCCTAATGGTATGGCGAGGGCTATACATAGTAAAATGATTGCTATGAAAAACAAAACATAAAAGATTGAATAGATTATTTCAAATATAATCATCAATGATATCTCCTCATGGAATAGTGAAATGTCTATCTTTATTATATTACAATAAGAGAAAACTTGAATCTTATAATAAAGTATGCTTTCTATGTAAAGGACACTTTTAAGGTTATTTCGTTAGCCAATACTTCCGTTTATAACCATCACCTGGCTCTAGGAAGACTGAAAATTCAAATCCCTTGTCGACAAGATATTTATGTGTATCATTATCCTTATCATCATTGCCTGGTATCAGAATCATCATCCCACCAGGTTTCAAAACTCGTGACATTTCAATAAATTCTAAATCAAAATGATCACCAAATACATGACCGGACATTACTATATCTGCAAAGGCGTCTGGATAAGGCAATTTTGTCATTAATCCATCAACAACAAAGATATTCTTATAACCGAGAAGATCACGCTTATCTGAGATAAACGTTCTCAAGTTCCCAATAGGTTCAACAGAATAAACACTTTCCGCTAGTGGTGCAACGATGAACGTTTGCTTTCCTGTACCGCTTCCTATATCGATTACGGTTTTGCCATTAAAATCGATTATCCCTAATAACTCATTTGGATCCCAGTTATTATGACTATGTTGATCATAACTATTCGGATCTATGACGTAAACGATCCAATCTTCTAAAGAGCAAATAAACCTTTCTTCTAATTCCCGTGAATAAGAAAGATCAGAATGCATAGCCTCAACCTGTTCGACCAAACCTTTTATTTTTGGGTTTTTATACTTAATAAACCATGACACTTCTGGATATTTGTTTAATAAAACACTTAATTCTTCATGCTTTCGCCATTTGAATAACCACTCCAACTGAATGGCTTCAAACAAAGTTATCACTTTAAAATCATACTTACTTACATCTTTCCAACCTAACACGTACGTGCCCCCTCATATGAGTAATGATTGACTGATTATCTATCTTTATAGAAAAATATCATATCCGTCGTTTGTTGTCATTCATGACTACATTTGAAATGCTGTTATCCAAAAACAGATCGCGGCGATCAATGATATAGGCGTCATAACAAATTTCTCTTTCTTACTCTTGGATGCAAAATTCATAAGTGTGTTTAATGATAAATAAGCAGCAAAGAAGAAACATATAAACTTTATGACCTTATACGAAAATAAAAGAGGAATAAAGTTACCCGCTTGTAAAACAATGTAAATCGCGAAAAACTGAATAA
>CALMNM010000096.1 GCA_937868795.1 uncultured Acholeplasma sp. | reverse complement strand
CACGCCTTCACTCATGGTTATCTCATCTATGCTTCAAGTATCCTAGCAAAATATGATCCCACCTTTGAGGAAGACTACGGAAACATGGTTGATCTTCTTCTCAAAGATTACATGAATCCTGTCAAAGATGATTATAATTTTGCCTACTTGCGCTCCTTTGATCCCTGGGCAGGTCACACCTGGGCTCATGGTTTTGGGACATTCGCGGAAGGTAATAATATCGAATCCTCGAGTGAAGCCATTCAATCATGGGTTGGCGGTTATCTTTGGGCACTTCAAAAAGGTGATCAAGAATTGATGGACGCTGCGATTTATGGTTTCGTTCATGAGCTTAATTCAGCGAAAGTTTACATGTTTGATTATCATGATGTGGTCTTCAAGGATAAATATGAACAGTACGCTTCTGTCGCAGGTATGATCTGGGGTGGTAAATACGATTATGCTACCTGGTTTGGTGCCAATCCAACGTTCATCTATGGTATTCAGTGGTTACCCAATGGGGAATACATCTCAAACTATGCCTTAAATGATACTGAGTATAATCGACTTGATGCTATCTTTGATAACTACTTATCTGTCAAGAACCAAACGATTGATACGTGGTTTGCCAATATGTGGAGCATTCAAGCATTACTTGATCCTGCTGTTGCACTGAGTCAATTTGATGCGAGTAAAATCTTAAATGATGATTACCCAAGTGATCTGTCACAAACCTATTATCTACTCAATGGATTAGAAACTTACGGTAGAAGAACAACGGACTATGTCATGGAACTTCATCCTCATGTCGCATCTTCCATTTATATCAACAATGGTGCAGTTTATGCACTGATTTGGAACGCTTCTGATGTGGCTCAAAATGTGACATTCAATGGACCTAATAATCAAACATATACCATCTCTGTTGCTGCTTCAAGTTTCAGTGCTCACTTATTGTCTTAAAACCTTATCATTAAAATCAAAAAAGAGTCCTACAAACGTAGGGCTCTTTGTTTATTGTTTCAACATATTGATGAATTAATTGAACAATTCTTTAGGTGTTTCAGTATAATACCCAAGATAATGATTGATTCTTTCAATCACATCAATGAACATGGCTTTAATATCTTTCTTGGAAAGATGACTTAGGGAAACATCATGATACATAGCTTCAAGTGCATATGATAAATCTCTTTGATCAAACGCTTTGAGCAACCGTTGATGATTCATCACATGGGGTCGTGTCATTTCGGCAGGAAGTTCTGGCATTTCTCCAGAGTAGATGGGTTTGACATCGTTTCTCCGAAATAACGCATTAGTTTCAACGACATGTCCTATAGGTAAATTGGGGATTTGTCCATAGTTGGGCATATTGACATTCGTGATGAGCTCTGTTAATCCTAAAATAGCTTTTAATTGCAAGATTCCTTCTTCTCCGGAACCATGAATTACTACATTTTCTTTACCTTCAATAATGCGTTTCGCTGATGCATTTCCTCTTTCCTTAATTTGCTTCCGTAAGCTTACAGGAGTGAGGAAGAAACGCCATTTATCAATCGTTTCTTTATCTTTTGTGTACCATTCATGAGGTAAGAACTCCACCAAATGACGATCTCCCGCTGCAGCAATCACACCAAAACGTTTGAAAAGATCAAACTTGACACGTTCTGCACTACCAAAGGGACCCACATGGACCCAATTGTCCCCATGAACACCCTCATCATAGTATTTATCGACATAGGCTTGATAGATCGGCATCAAATCCATATCTTTGTAGGATGCATAATTAATCCACGTGAAATGATTGATCCCTTGAGGATTAATCTGAATTTCATGTCGGGTCGCATCAATACCTTTCACTTCTTTTAGTGCTTTAGCAAGGATCATTTGGACGTGAAAAACTTCATGACAATTGCCAAATGCCTTAATTTCTGGATAGACATGATAAAGCATTTGCACGCACATTGTCATCGGGTTCGTGAAGTTAATGACCCATGCGTTGGGGGCAAATCGTTTAATCTTTTCCGCAAACTCGGCATAGATGGGCATCATGATTAACGAACGGAAAATACCAGAAGGTCCTGTCGTATCACCTACCGTTTGATAAACGCCCCATTTTTCAGGTGCATGCACATAGGTTTCCATCTCATCAAATGTTCCCGGTAATATGGAAATGAACACAAAGTCTGCGTTTTGTAGTGATTCTTCAAGTGTTTTTGCAACCGTGAAGGTCCACTTTCCAACGGCTTGTTCGAGTGCCATCATTTTGTTGCCGATGATCGCGTTATTTTCAGCAGCTTCTAGGTCAATATCATATAAAGAGACTTCGCCACCGATCTCTTTTTCAAGGGCTAAATCGCTCATCAATCCACGAGCCCATAGCCGAGATCCACCACCAATATAGGCAATCTTCACCATTTTCATCGTTGTATCCTACCTTCTATTGTTGTTTTAGTAAATCGTATTGAATCCCCGCAAAGATTAGTGCTGCAAGTCCATAGGACCAGTTCTTATTTTTGGGAATTAGCTTATAACCCAAGTAAGGAAATAGTGGCATCGGTATGGTTGGTCCACTGATCTCAGGCATAAAGAGTCTTCCATCTTCTTCGTATAGAGCATCGATGACGGCGAATAATGCTTTTTCCCCTGCGACTTTAAAGGACTCATCTAGAAGTCCTAAACGGAAGCCTTGAAGGAATCCTGAGGCGACAAGTGCGGTAAATGATAATTCACGATACGTTTTACCGACTTTATTGATCACCGTTTCAAAAGCACCATCTGAGCGTTGATACGGTAATAATGCTTCAGCAGTTTTTTGGAAGATGGTGATAATTTGATCCTTTTCTTCATGATCCCCAATGGATTCTAAGATCATGGGTAGAGCAGCAATGACCCATCCATTCCCACGTCCCCAGTAGATCTTTCTCTTTGGATAGTGTGTTTTCCACGTGGTCCAATAACTGTGATACCATAAATGATCTTTAGGGTCTTGCATATATTTAGCCATGATGCGGGGTTGTCTAGCAGCAACCTTCATCATCTCTTGATCATTTTGTTCTTTTGCGTATCGTGCTGGAAAAACTGAAAACATCATGAGGCTATCAACCCAAATCGATTTCGGATAAAATTTACCTTCAAGTGAATTACCCAAATGATTAACAGAGTCTTCGATGAGTCGTGGTTCTTTCATGATGTAGTGAATCACGCGATCAGTCAGTTTCTTATAGTCTTCATTCTTCGTTTTCTTCCACATGTAATACGTAATTAGCCCTGGAGCAGATGTGTCACTTTGGTCAACACGAGGGGAGTTTGCAACATAGTAGTCACAATATGCTTTCAAGAATGGTGTAAACTGGTCCGTCTTTTGATGTTCATCCAAGAGGGAGAGCGCATAACCCAAAAGAGCTTCACCCCACATCCATTTCATCTTGGGGTCCCAAGTTTCTACGATATCACGTGCTAATTTATTGATCTTTTCGATAACGTTCATTCGTCCAAACCTCCCTTGTACATGCATTGTGATCGAGTGTGAGTCCATGACCGTTAAACTGAATATCGATGGATTTTGGTTTTCGTTCAATTTCAGCAAAGTTGGATTCTAATCGTGGATATTCTAAAGGCACGTATGTCTTGTCAATGATAAGTGGTATAGTCCAACCTATTCGATAGGAATGCTCGATATCTTCTAAATAGATACCAAAGCGAGTCATCAAGAGTTCTTCAGTTTCTCTTTTGGCTATAAACTCTTTAAATGATCCGTCGCGTTCAGATGAACCCATAGTCACAACCATTTGAATGTGCTTACCATGCACTAAAACTTCATCATCTTTCTTCTCATAGACTTTGGAGAATTGAAGTGCACAGTATGTTTCATTCTTCATGAGGAAGATTGTCTTATCCATCTCAATCACTTCATCAAACTCATTAAAAGGAAGATTGACATGGATAAATGTTGGTCTTTTTCTTTCTAAAAATCCTTTTCGAGGGGTAAGGTTATAGAGAATAAATACCCTATTTTCGTGCTGCACCACCAAAGGATTGATACCGTTTCCTACCCAATAGGAAGGGGAGAAATTTCTTGCAGGATCGTCAAACATCGGTGATCCCGGATGCGTTGAAAAAAGATGAATATCTCCGGGAAGTGAAGCTTGCCATAGATGTTGTTGATCACCAAAAGCTTTGGGATGATAGGCTTGTGCGGTGGCTAACATGTAGTGTTTTGTATGATAGACATACGTGTTTGCACGTTCAATGGCAACCCCTTGTGTGGCTGGATTAAGAATTTTTACCAATAGCGGTAAGAGTTTTAACTTTCTTAAAATCGGTGCGTTAATCATTTTAAGGTCACGTAAAAAGTTATTGTCTTCCAAGTGCCAATCATTATACATTTTCATCGTCATCATGATGGATTCTGGATTCGTAAAAGCTTCCATCGCCCAAAAATACATGCCTTGACGATCATTCGTTTTCTCTTTGATTTCATATTTGACTTCAGAGAGATTCAATCCGTTAGATCCCTTGATAACGCCCTTTTCACTTTGTTGTGCAATGAGTCGAATGACTTCAGGGACTTGATAACTCTTTGTTAGAAGAAAGAGCGTTGATAATCTCGTATAATCATACTCATGGCTTAAAATACCAAACGCTTTTTTGAGTAAGTCGTTGACATCAGCGTCCGCTCCACGCTTCTTTTGTTTCTCATAAGCACGTCCCGATGAGGTGACAAAGTATCCTTCAAATGAATAGAGTGCCATATCTAAAAACAAAAGATCCAACATCATTTTGGCACGAACAACGATCTTTTGATCTTTTGCTTGTTCGACTAAAAGAATAAGTGGTGCGATGTCTTCCTCATAATACGTATTGGAATGCCATTCGGTCATGCCATACGTAAACCGATCATTTAACCAGTGTTCGATTTTGATCTTCGCTTTTTCTAGATGCTCTTTGCCTGATTTCCCATCATTGCTAAATATCATATCAGGGAAAATCTGCCCAGCTAAATATTCACATGTATGAAAGATGAGTTGATGATTCTCCGACCAAAAGCACATTCCATCATCACCAGGTTCATCCATCCAATATTTGAAATTAAGGATCGCTTCTTTAATCTTTTGATTCGTTGTATCTGTTAAAAATTTCTTATAGTCTTTATAGGTTTTAATCAAGACAAGCATGCGGAAATCTGCACAGTCATACCGTGCATTCACAAAATCAACCAATGATAAAAGATTGGTTTCATCAATGGTCTTTCCTTGATCTAAATCCATGATCTCAGGAAAGCACTTGGTATTCATTTTGATGGCCATGCCTACATCTTCTGTCGCCATAAAAACCTCCGTTTAACCAACGATTTGTTTTATTTCAGTAAGTCTCTTATGTTCTTCTTCCGTTAGTTCTTCCTTCTTTTCACGTTTATCAAGGAAAGAAGAAATCTCTAATGTCAGTGATTTTGTCAAAACAAAACGTTTTGCAAGGAAATATCCTAACGTCATTAAGATGACAAATGAGAGTGACATCGCAAGACGAATGCCCCAAACAGCAGCATTAGGTTGTGTCGGTGAGGGCACTAAATCTGTAGGTTTCACATAACCAGAAACTGCAAGCATAATCCCGAAAATCTGAATGGCGATCGCGGATGCTGTTTTTCTGATAAATGTCATAATCCCTGAAAATGAGCCTGTAGGACGTTCGCCTAAGACGAGTTCTCCTGCATCCACGGCATCAGGGAAGATGATCCAGCTCATCAATTGTGCACCTGCAAAACCAAGTGCAGTTAACCCTGTTAATGCATATGCACCGACGATTGGCCAATCTTCTGGATATAAGCCGACAAATAAGAATGCGACCACTGCTAAGGGTAATCCATAATAGTAAACACGTTTTTTATCGATTTTGTTAACAAGTGAGTTGATTAAAGGAAACATTAACAACTGAACACCAATAAAAATACCTAGAAAGACGGTCGATGATCCCGAGATTAATACATATGTGGTGAAGAATATGATTCCTGCAGACAGAATGTCCATGGAGATACTTTGGCAAAGATACATATAGACCAATCCACGAAACGCACGAATACGTAAAGGCTTCACAAACGTCTTCATCGAGAAAACAGATTTTTCGATAGGAAGGTTCGCTCTTTCTCGCGTAAAGAATCCAATTAAAATAAGTGGAAGGGCGAAGAATATACCAAATCCAATCCCCACAACAATATAGAACACATTGATGCCAAAGGCACCTGCTTTAAATTGTTCAAGTAATAAGGATGGAACCAATGTACATACCGCACTTGCAACGGTTGAAATAATGAGACGAATGAGGTTTGTACTATTGCGTTGTTTGGTATCTGTCGTAATTTCTGCGGATAACGAGCTATAGGGAACCATGACAATCGTGGCAACTGTACTATAGAAAAGATAGGTCGTAATCGCATAAAAGACTTTAACGCCTTCGGTTAAACCACTTCCCAAAGGAAACCACATGAGAAGATAGGCGATAAGAACCATTAACCCACCCGCAAAAATGTAGGGTCTTCTTCGACCAAATTTGGTACGGGTATTATCACTGATGACCCCCATCAATGGATCACTAACCGCATCCCACACCTTAGAGACCATAATCGCCGTTGCAGCGAGTGCTGGGTTAATGCCAATAATATCGGTTAAGAAAATCAAATAGAGAACGCCAATCATGGCTTGTGAACCACCACCAAAGACATCGCCCCAGGCAAAAATCATTTTTTCTCTGTTGTTAAACGGTTTTTGAGTCATAGAAGTCCCTCCAAATAGTGTTTTGCTTCTTCAATTGCGATCAATGGATCTTTCGCGTTTTCTTCAATTACAGTATAGATCGTATCTGACGCTTGGTCTAAGATACGTTTAAAATCAATCTTACCCTTACCCGGTGTGATATCATGACCCTCCAGATAATCTCTTAAATGTATCCCTTTAACGCGATGTTTAAAGTCCTGATACACCGTCAAAGGATCCTTGTTCGAGAAGGTAATCCAGTAGGTATCGATAATAAAGCCTATCTTTTGATCTAACATTTTATCAAGCACAGTTAAGATATCGTTTTTAATCTCATACGCATGATGGTGAAACGAAACGGTAATGTCTTCTTTTTCATAGATGAGAAGCAGTTCATGCATCTTCTTGACAAATCGCTTGATGCCTATCACGGGGATATGTCCCCACCAAGGTAACACAGAGACGACGACATGATTTGCATTGACCGTCCGTGCAAAACGAATGATCTCTTCTGCATCATGAAACAACTTTTTCATCGTGATCTGTAAAGAACACACATCAAATTGATACTGGTCTATTTTTTGTGCAGTCTCGTCATTGATGGGCATGCGTGAAACTTCAATTTGCTGAATACCCATCGACTTGAGTTCAGAGAATGTCAATTCTAGGTCTTCTTTCATCAGATGACGAACGGTATATGTTTGAAGTCCGATCTGTCTCATGACATAACTCGCGATTTTTGTTCAAAATTTAAGGTGAGTTGATGTCCTTCAAAACTAAAGGTGATCGTTTCTGGCTTTCTTGCAATTGCGCCATCGACATAAGGTGAATAGAACCGGGGATATTCGAGATCTTGTAAAGTATCATCCACCCAAAAGGATCCTTGCATATTGGCTTTTAACGAAGTGATGCTGGATTCTAAATACATCATTGTCGAATAACTCACCTCATGATTATTTTCGTTATAAACCAATGTATTTGCTATCATGCGATTAACAAATCCATCAAATGTTTCTATATCTGAGGATGACA
>CALMNM010000095.1 GCA_937868795.1 uncultured Acholeplasma sp. | reverse complement strand
CTTTCCTTTCGTTTACACTTCCAGTCTTGGTTAATTTACTGTTTGCACGTAAGAAATTACTCAAATTATTCACTGTCTTTAAGGATGAACACATCGCGATACGAACCCTGAATTCATTTAGCAACATGGAATCCATCGATGGACTGCTCGAAAGTGAAGGCATGTTTGAGGTGATTTCACACGATGAATTTCTGTTGGCAGTTCAAAATCCTTTTAAGATTCAATCACGTGCTTCACTTGTCTTGACCAATGCCAAAGAGGATGCCCTTGGTGTTCTTCTCACCCATCTTGAAGAAAAGAAGGTTGTGATTGACTTTTTGATCATTGATCCTCAATATCGAAAACGAGGCTATGGGAAAAAAATGCTAACCTGGTTAGAAAAACAAGCGATCACTGGTGATTTTGAATCAATCCAACTAGGTCATACATCCTCACTGATCCAAGCGATTCCTGTAGCAATGAACCCATCCTTGGCATGGTTTCGACGTCAAGGGTATGAGATTTTGACCAATGAGCACGGATATTTTGTCAAAAAAGCACTTGGAGGTATCATGTCATGAAATGGATAAAATTCATCTTTCTCATTGTTCTCGTTGTTTCTTTAGTGAGTTGTGAGGATCCCGTTGATCCCATCGTGACGCCACCACTTCCCACCGAACCCATCCCGACTGAGCCAGTCCCAACAGAACCCATTCCCACAGACCCTGTGCTGATACCTTGGGAAATGAGTGTTAATAATAGTATCACACTCAGTACCATGACTTCAGATGATTTCATCGATAAGACACTCTATGAACTTCATGTGATGGAAGATCAAGTTACCGAAAAAACCTATCTTGCATACCGATTAATGTCTTGGTTCACCGATGAATTAACATCGGTCCAAGGGTTTCAAATCATGGGTGAAACCACAGAGTTCTATGTCCTTAATCTTTCATCCATTTATTTAGTGGTGGGTGAAAAGGATGAAGATGAATCCATACTTTTCCCTTATGAAGAACTCTTTATCACACGATATCAGGATGACCAGTTTGAAAAAACGGTCTTTACACCCACAGCGCTGACGATACGAATGATGAATCCGGAAGTCGCGATTTACTACATCAATTACAGTTCAATCACAGGTCGTTATGATCATCATATTTCCTTAAGAGCGATGCAGGGGATCATCAATCGCGATGAACCACGTTTGCTCACACTCTCTTCAGGAAATCCATTTTATAAGCATAGCGATGAAACCTGGCTGAGCGTCATCGAAGATGAAGGCTATGATTTGATTGAACTCAGTTCTCTAGAAGAAGTGATCTACACGTTTAAAGACAAATTTAATGGTCTTATTACGTTTAAAGATCGCTTTAAGAGTTACAATGGTTGGGTTGCAGGTGAACCAGATTTTGCCTCAATGATGGCCTCAGTAACTGATTATGCACCCGTTCCTTTTGGAACAGAACAGGTGATTTCTGAGTTGACAGGTCTTCCTATTATCGACAGTTTTGTTGTCAATGGTCATACGGTTTTAGGTAATATTTCAGACTATCTCGATAGTGAAGGTGTCATCTCAGCCTATGATAGCTATGGCTTGATCTTTAACCAATTTAGAGAAGCATTTAACACCAGTGCGTATATGTCACTGACTTCAGAGGTTTCTGATTACGCGGTCAGTGAAAAGATGATGTTCTTTGATCTTAAAGCGACGCAAAGTGAACGTGATAATCTCTTAAGTCGCCAAATCAATCAGTATTTTGACCAAAACAATCTCTACTTCCAAGTATATGGTTGGGTTGATCATGAGAGTTCAGCACTTGACTTTATTTCTTCCTATGGGGGTCTTATTGATGTGGTCGGAAGTGGCAATTTGAGTTTACTCAGCCGGTTGCCGATCGAACAGGAGACATTTACCCAGAAAGCTCTCGATTCTGCTACCTATGACCCCACGAAGAAATATGTCACTTTCTTCGCATCAGAATCTGACACAATTAAAGTTGGACTTGCCTTCCAACATGGAGCATGGTTTGATCCTTATCGTGGAATGGTCAAGATCAATTGGGGATTGATCAGTGATATGAGTGTTGAATTTCCCTTTGCCTACCGTTATTTTATCGAGACCGCCACAGAAAACGATTATTTTTATTCAGGAGGTGGTTCTGCGATAGGGTTTGTCGATATTGATTCACAAATGAATTATTTATCGCGAGAAGCTATTGCTGATGCCAATAAATACTACATGGAAATTGCCGATCAACAGTTCATCGATATGTATAACGATAAGTATACATCCTCTGATCTCTTTGAAAAAAGTGTGCTTGGATCTTATCTTAATCAATCAGATGTGCTAGGTGCGTTTACACGAATCCATGATGGAAACACTTCAATTCGTGTGGAATCATGGACTTCTGTTCCAGTGTATAACCGTTGGACCAATTTTTATCCCAGAAGGTCTTCTTCGGGTGATGTATCGTATGCAGTCATGGATAAAGTCTCTGATCATCGTTATGAACAAGATCTTCCATCTGATTATTGGTTTATTCAATCGACTTTAGCCAATACATTGGATGCAATCCATTATGATTTATTTGTTCAAGAAAATGGCGATAGGTATCGTGTGACATTTGAA
This sequence comes from uncultured Acholeplasma sp., assembly GCA_937868795.1. GTDB lineage: Bacteria > Bacillota_I > Bacilli_A > Acholeplasmatales > Acholeplasmataceae > Peloplasma. The sequence goes on along the minus strand of CALMNM010000095.1, from coordinate 18,503 downwards.
GATGGTTCCATTCACTTAAAAGTCATTATCAACGGAGTAGAGACGATTTTATCGTCAAGAGTGTACAACACAACAACGCGAAACATCAAACTTTCGATTGACCACTCAACTCCTCTTGATACCTATACTCGGATTAAACTCTATGTCAATGATTTAAAAATCTTCGAATACTTCGATGCTGAAAATCACTTTATCGAAGGGGGATATGCCCTAGAGACTGAAGGAGTGACCACGGAAGTGATCACGAATCTTCAAGGAACTCGCTTTTCGATGGCAGAGCAGATTTTTAATAGCATCGTCAATGATAACAATCATTACATTCTTGCGTATTACGGGTTTGTGGGAACCGAAGAGTATACCCTTGCACAGTACCGTACTGAACCTGGCATCGGTGCTGTGATCTCACTATCACCCACAGATTTCTATAAAATTAAGCTTTTACTCGATCTGCATTATCCAGGTGAGTATGAAATCGTCAATGCAAGAGAATTCATGGAATTCGCTGTCACGTACCAACAATACTACGGGACATTACGCTAAAGGAGGAACGACCTATGTTCGACAAAATTAAAGGAAAACTCATCGTATCTTGTCAAGCTCTGGAGGATGAACCACTCCATCATCCCATGATCATGGCGAAAATGGCACTTGCTGCTAAGATGGGAGGTGCTGTAGCCATTCGTTCAAACAGTGCTGAAGACATCATCGCAATCAAGAAAGAAGTGGATTTACCTGTCATTGGGCTCTATAAGAAAAACTATCATGATAGCGATGTTTTCATCACACCAACGAAAAGAGAAGTTTTAGCTCTCATCAATTCTGGGTGTGACATGATTGCCATTGATGCAACTCACCGTAAACGTCCTAATGGGGAAACGTTACATACGTTGGTAGAATTTATCCATGAACATAAAAAGCTTGCGATGGCTGATATATCAACCTTAGACGAAGCATTAGCTGCTGAAACTTTGGGTTTTGACTGTGTATCAACCACACTTTCTGGATATACACCTTATTCGCCACAACAAGAAGAACCCGATTATCAACTGATCGGCGAATGCGTCAAGAAACTCACAATCCCGGTCATCGCAGAAGGACGTATCACTGATGCTCTACAACTTAAGAAAGTCTTGGATCAAAAGCCTTTTTCAGTCGTTATCGGATCTGCCATCACACGGCCACAACTCATCACCGAACGTTTCGTGAAAGTGATTGAAGATGCTCATGCGAACATACCCTCTGTTTGATAGAAATCATGTGACGATAAAGGGTTTGCCGTTTTTAACAGAGGATCACTATAGTCGGTTACCCAAAGAGATGATGGACGACATCGCACGTGAAAATAAGTCACTTTTGTGGTTAGGAGATCATTTATCTGGGGGAATTATCTTTTTTGAAACCGATGCGAAGAATCTACATGTGACGATTGAATATGCGTATGAACCACTCATGAATCATATGGCTCCATCGGGTGAATCCGGATTTGATCTTTATGTAAAACAGGAAGACCAATGGATTTTTTATGACGTCATTAGACCGTTTCCACGTCAAAAGATGGTGGAAGTTAACATACAGTTACCCGATAAAACATCCAATACACTCATGATCTATACACCACTCTATACAAAAGTCATTCGGGCAAACGTGACGGTTGAAGATAATGAAATCATTCAACCCTTTGATCCTAAATACGATCAGACCATCTTTTTCTATGGGACATCCATCACTCAAGGTGCGTGTGCCTCTCGTCCCGGATTAAGCTTTACCAATCAATTATCTAGAATGTTAGGTATTGAAGTGATCAATATGGGATTTTCTGGAAACGGATTGGGAGAACGTTCCACCGCCCAAATCACGCATTTATGCTCTAATTTATCGATGATCGTCATCGATTATGATGCTAATGCAGGTGCGGTAGGAAAAATAGAAGAAACGTTAATTCCTTGGATAAACATTGTGCGTCAAGTACATCAAGAAATTCCCATTCTTATTCTTTCAAGAATTCCATTCAACAGAGAAATTTTTGATGAGAAAGATTTTATCCATCGCATGAAAAATAAAGACTACCAAAAGAGGGTAGCCAATCAATTAGAAAACATCCATTTCATCGATGGTGAATGGCTCATTCAAAAGAATGAGACTGAAGTCACCGTTGATGGTATTCACCTAAACGATCTTGGGATGAGTTTATTTGCCCAGCGTTTAGTGCCATACATCGCCACCAATCTTAAGCGATGATATAATAGAGTTAAAGGTAGGATTTTTATGAAGAAAGTAGCCATATTCGTATTATTAATTTGTCTATCAGTGGGATCATTTTCGACATTCGCTTATGAATCCGTTACGAGCACCACACAGACTGCAACCTCATACTTAGAAGTTCGTCCGGGGTCCAATAAGACCAATTCAACCCTGACTCTTTCACAATTAAATAATTATTTTTTGACCGTTAAAGGCGTTGTCTCCACCGCTAAACAAAAGATGTATGATATTGATGGCGATGGATTGGATGGAAGAATTGCTTTAGTTGAAACCGCACTTAGCGGCGTAACAACCACAGAATTCAACAATAACTTTAGTTACTACTACGGTCTTTATGAAGAGTTATTTTCGATTTATGGGGCAACCATCGAGTCTAGAGTGGTTGATGGACGGGGGATGTGGCATCGTCCCTATGAACGAAATCTAAATGAAGTTCTCACCACCCTTCAAGAGATGAAAAATATGGGGATCAACATGCTATTTGTTGAAACCTTTTGGCTGGGACGTCTGATTTATGATTCGAATGTACCAGGAACTTTTCAGCATGCGTTTACCATGGGGGAAGGGTATGGATCTTACGGTACCAATTTATTATTAGCTTTTGTTGAAGAAGGTAAGAAGATGGATATCGAAGTCCATGCTTGGGTTGAAAACTTCTTTGTGGGTTATGGAACATCCTATCTTGACTCACCGGTTTTAGCGGCAAATCCAACCTGGGCATCCATCAACTTTGACTATTCGATCCCCCAACGATCTGAAGTCAATTATCTCTTTATGGATCCCGCAAACCCCGCGACCCGGCGTTATCTAAAAGATATTTATGCAGAAATTGTGGCAACGATGGATGTAGGATCCATCCATTTGGATTATATCCGTTATCCGGTTGCGAAAAATACAACGTCTACAAATCCTACATCTAATTTGGATACAGGATACAGTGATTTTGCAGAAGCAGAATTCAAAAATTTATATGGATATACAGGTGATTTAAGAACATTGGTGACTACCAATGCGACTGCGGCTACGCGCTGGAAAGAGTATAAAAAGAATGTGATCACCGACTTTGTCCATGGGGTTTATTACACCATAAAAAACATTAATCCAGAAATCGGCTTATCGACAGCCATCTTTGGAAACGTTGAATCAGCCATTAATGAGAAGATGCAAGATTGGGCTTCTTGGGCTCAAGAAGGACTTATTGAGATCATTACACCGATGTCTTACTATCAAAGTTCTACGACCGTCGGTAGTGAAACCTTGAGGTTAACCACTCTCGTTGGTTTACAAGCGTTTAGTTATGCAGGACTAGCACCGACCTATATGGGTTATAATGAGTACTTAAATACGACTCAAGTACAAGCATCGCTTTATAATCAAGCCCAAGGCACTGTCTTTTTCGCGTCACAGTTTTACATGTATAGTAAAAATGATTACGCCATCAACCAAAAAGAGTATGCGCTTGAAGTACAACAGGTACTTACCGATGGTGTTTATCGTAATGAAGCGATCAGACCTCATGAAAATCCCGAACTCATCGTGGATACAATTCTAAATTACACACAGGACAAAATGGCACGCATTTATATTCCAAGAGGTGGATTAACACAGGCGAATGCCGATCAAATCAATTTGCTTTTTGAACAGATCAAAGCGATGCCGATTACCAACCAAGAAGAACTTAACCTGGTGATCACACAACTCGAAAGTTTCTCACCTTCTGCTTATGCATCGGGAGCGACAAGGGATCGCATCCTTGAAGATCGCAACTATCTGATTCGTATCCTTGATCTTCAAGAACAACGAATGACATTAGATCAAACACTCGACATCACCACCAACCCTGACCCAGATACCCTAGATGAAACAGTCAAACTTCAAGCACCTGCCAATCTAAGAATCGAAGCAGGATTTATTAAATGGGATTCAGTCGATCATGCGGTTCGTTATGAGCTGATTGCGAGTGAAAATGGTATCGATGACATCATCTCAGTCAATGGAACATCCTATTCGTTAATCGATCTAATGCCAGGTGACTATCAGTTTACGGTTAAAGCAATAGGAGATGGATTTTTCTATGAAAGTTCACTTCCTTCGACACCGATCAATTATGAAGTTATCTCGACACAACTTGCTACACCGACCAATCTTAGGGTCGAAGATGGAATCGTGAAATTCGATGCTGTCTACGGAGCGCTTAGTTACCGACTCGTGGTCAATTATAGTGATTTCACGTTGACCTCCACAACATTTGATTTATCCCCCTATAACCTCGCACCGGGAACGTATCAAATCACCGTTCAAGCGATCGGTAATGGGAATGCTATTTTAGATTCAGACGTATCCGAAAACTACTATTATGTGATCGAACGCATATTAACACATGAAGAAACCATCATACAAGAAGTTATTCGTGTCGATCTAAAAGAATTTATCTTCTCTTTCTTGAGAAGAGACGGTGAATAAACATGTATAAACCTACAGTTGCCACATCACGCATTGGGATGTGGCATCGTCCTTTTGAACGCAATTTACAAGAAGTAAGACAAACATTAGTAGCGCTTGAAAACCTTGGAGTGACCGATCTCTTCGTTGAGACCTATTTTAACGGACAACTGATTATGGATAGTCTTCATTCACTTCTAAATCACCACGCATTTGTCGGACATTATGAGGTTTATGGTAGAAATCTACTTAAGGCATTTGTTGAAGAAGGAAAAAAGAAGAACATCCGTGTTCATGCCTGGGTGGAAAACTTTTTTGTCGGACGTTTTGATCATGTCGAAGACAGTTTTTGGCACCAACATCACCCTACATGGATTCTTAAAAATCGTGATGGTTCGTCACTTCAAAAAAACGAGGTCAATTATCTCTTTTTGGATCCAGCACATCCCGAAGTGAGAGCATACACACGAAAACTTTATCAAGAAATCTTAGCGGTTGAACACCTAGAATCATTGCATCTTGACTATATCCGATACCCATTGATGTATGATATCACGCCGCCTAATATCTTTGATGATGTGGGATACACAGAAGGTAGTTTGAATGAATTTTCGACTTTGAATCATTTAGAGGGTTCAATCATAGAATTGCTTGCTACACCAAAAGTTTATCAAGCGTGGTGCACATATCGAATTGGGGTCATCGATTCGTTTGTTCACGAAGTCTATCAGTTGGCCAAAGAAAAAAAGGTGGGTCTTTCAGCAGCTGTGTTTGGGAATCCAGAGCACGCGATTAAGCATAAAATGCAAGATTGGAACACATGGCTTCAAAAGGGATGGCTCAAACTCATCATACCCATGGCTTATTACAAAGATTCATCACGTGTTTTTGATGAAGTTAAACAGATGAAATCACGCTTGCCTAAGGATGTTTTGATGTTTGCAGGGATTGCCCCATTCATGATGCATCTATCCGTGGACGAGCACAAGGCACAATATCTTTCTTCACTAAAAGCGGGTGCTGATGGTGTAGCCATGTTTGCGAGTCAACATTATTTAGGTCACCATGATATGAAAGAAAATGTTGATTATATAAAGATTGTTCAGATGTTTGAAGAGGTACGAAAGAAGGAGAACAGCCATGAAACCTTGGATTAAACAACGTTATACCATAGGAAAACCATTTGGTTATCATATTGAAAAAGTCATCATCAAAGAACACATGGTGATTGCTGATGAAGCGGTTAAATTATCACTCATCCATAATCCTTCTTTGCATGATCAATTTCATATCCACGTGTTCTCCTCTGGCGATATTCATTTGACCTATGGCAATGAACGGAGCCTCAATTATGCCTTTTTTGCACTTGATGAAGAAAAAAATCATCTTGAGATCGGTCTGATGGAAGGAGGACCAGATTTCAAAATTCGTGGGATTATTGAAGGCTTTTATGGAACGCCATGGTCACACGATGATCGCCTTGATGTGATTAAATTTATCGAAGATTACCGCATGAATGCGTATTTCTACGCACCTAAAGATGATCCCTACCATCGTTCTTTATGGCGGGTAAGTTATCCTGATGAAGAGTTAGAACGTCTTGTTGAACTGATCACACAAACACAAGAGAAACATATTGATTTCTACTTTTGTATTAGTCCTGGTCAAGATTTTATCTACACAAAAGATGAAGAATTCGAAGAATTATTCAAAAAGATTGATCAAGTCATGAGTTATGGAATCAACCATTTTAGCTTATTGATGGATGATATCGATTATGATTTAAAAGGTGATTCCAAAGATCGTTTTCAGCGTCCTGGCGTTGCCCATGCCTATATCTCAAATCGCTTGAATCGATATCTTGCATCCAAGTTAGAGTCTTATGCACTCGTCATGTGTCCAACGGAGTACTGGCAAAATTGGGATACAGAGTACCGTAAAGATCTAAGGGAAGGGCTTGATCAAGAAATCATGGTCTTTTGGACTGGGTATAATACGGTTGCTGAATACATCCCAAATGACGATGGCAAACGAGCTAAAGAGATTTTTAATCATCCACTCATTCTTTGGGATAACTATCCAGTGAATGATATGGCCACAGATCATTTATTTATGGGTCCCCTCGTTAATCGAGGGCATCAATTAGGGCAATCCCATCTCGGCATGTTATCGAATCCAATGATACCATGGCATTTATCGAAATTACCCGTGATCACCATGGCCGATTATATGTGGAACGCGATGCACTATGAGCCTGAACAATCCTATCTTGAAGCGATTAAAGAGTTATCCAGACATGATGTATCCTTTGAAAAAGCACTCAAGATATTTGCTGATGAGAATAGACCATCGCTCATACATTATCAACCCAATGATGCGCTCCAAGCATGGATTGAACAACGTGATTTTAATGCGTTAGATAGCTACTTTGAGAAGGTTAATCAAGCATGTCAAACACTTAAAACAAGTCATGTTTATAAAGAATTTAGTGCACAAGCACTGCCTTGGATTGAACGATTTGAGAAAGACTATCAAGCATGGAAGTTACTAAAGTCTGGAAAAGCAAAAACGGATGATTTTCAATATATCGAAAATGATCCTCATGTGATGGGATACCAGGTGCTTGCGAAGATTGCGAAGAAGATGAATCTTTATCATGGTAAAATATATAAAAAGGATAGACCTAATTTTTGGGATAATCCTAAGGTGAAAAGATGAAACATTTTGATATTGTCATCGCAGGTGGGAGCATTGGCGGTGTATTAGCTGCCTATTCTGCGTGTCAAATGAATAAACGCGTCTTACTTGTTGAAGAGACGAAATGGATTGGTGGTCAATTTACTTCTCAAGCAGTTCCACCAGATGAACATCCATTTATCGAGACATTTGGGTGTACAGCATCGTACCGAAAATTTCGTCAAGACGTTAGACGCTTCATGAAAGAAGAGTTTCCAGCAAAAGCTCACATACATGATGTCGCTTATTGGAATCCTGGTCATGCATCGGTTAGTCGTCTTTCAGCACCTCCCAAAGTATTTCTTCATCTTTTCGAGAAGATGCTTTTACCTTTTATCACCAATGAACGTCTGACATTGCTTACGGAACATAAAGTGATCGATGCCAAGGTTTTAGATGATCTTATTGAATATGTCACGGTAGAAAACACCAAGAGTGGCATTCGTTTTCAAGCAAGTGCATCCTATGTTCTTGATGCTACCGATACAGGAGAACTACTCCCCATCACACATACCGAGTACGTTTATGGTGCGGAAGGTTATCTGAAGACAAAAGAACCCCATACGTTAGAAAAACCCGATCCTAACGATATGCAACCCATCACTTGGGTACTTGCGATGGATTATCAAGAGGGTGAGGATCATCGCATTCCTAAACCTGCACTTTACGATTTTTTTAAAGCCCAAATATGGCCTTGTGATACCACGCCAGTTTTAAGTTGGTTTGGTCCAGATTCTTCAACAGGTAAGACCAAAGAGTTTGGCATGTTTGATGGTAGAGGAAAAGGACTTTTCCCCTTATGGAGTTACCGAAGAGTCATTGATCCAAAAGATTTTGAACCAGGTTTTTTCAAGGGAGACGTCACCTTATTAAATTGGCCTCAAAATGATTATATTTTTGGCAATATCTTTGAATCTGATGACGATGAAACACATAAAGAACACGCAAGAGAATTAACCCTTAGTTATTTCTATTGGCTCCAAAATGAAGCCCCAAGAGAAGATGGTCAAAAAGGCTATCCCGGATTAAGACTTCGTGGGGATATATTAGGTACCGAAGATGGTTTAGCAATGGCTCCTTATATTCGTGAATCAAGACGGATTATTGCTGAAAAAACCATCACAGAGCACAAGATGAATGCTGAACTTATCGATCATTTACCGATAGAAGAAGATAGCGTAGGTGTAGGATCTTATCATATTGATTTACATATGACTACTGTCAATCATCGTTTCTTCTTTTTCAAGACATGGCCGTTTGAAATTCCTTTATCAGCTATGATACCTAAGCGGATGAAAAATCTTATTCCAGCCTGCAAAAACATTGGAACCACTCAATTGACTAACGGATGTTTTCGCTTGCACCCCGTCGAATGGAATATTGGCGAAGTTGCAGGGTATTTAGCGTCATGCGCTATTGACTGGAAGATGACACCTAAAGAAATCTTATATGATGATCAAGCGTTGACGCGTTTCCAAAAAGTTCTTGATGATGCAGGAATAGAACGCCATTGGCCTAAAGACCAAGTTCATGTGATTTAGGAGGGTTAAGATGAAAAAAACATTACATCTCATTTTTCAAACCCATTGGGATCGGGAATGGTATTTTCCTTTTGAGCAATATCGTTATCGTTTGATGCATGTGATTGATCGTGCGATGCGAGCATTAGAGAATCATGAAATTGAATCGTTTATTTTAGATGGTCAAACACTTCCACTGGAGGATTATCTAGAGGTTGCTGAACCTAAAGACAAAGCAAGAATTTTGAAACTGATCGCTCAAGGTCAAATGATTATTGGCCCATGGTATATCGCGATGGATGAGTTTTTAGTCCAAGGTGAAAGCATGATCAGAAATTTAGAAATCGGACGGAAGATTGCCCAAAAATATGGGAACAATCAAGCGATCGGTTACTTGCCAGATACCTTTGGTCACATTGGTCAAATGCCTCAGATTTTAAATGGATTTGGGATTGATAATGCCATCATGTGGCGAGGAATTCATGTGAAGGATAGTGAATTTATTTGGCGCGGTACGGATCATGAAAAACTTTTCACACTGTTTTTAGTCGATGGTTATTATCACCCTGAACTCAATCAGCCAGATCGTATCCAGGCAACAAAGCATTATCTTGGTAAAATTTCACCTTATGCAAGAACCTCACATTTAGTGATGACAGCAGGGGGAGATCATCTGATGCCCGTCAATCAACCACTTGATGAAAAAATAGCTGAATTAGACGCTGTTGACCCTGATATGGAGGTTAAGGTGTCGAGTTATCAATCCCTCATCAATGATCTTAGATCAGAATTAAAAGGTGAATCATTGCTTCAAATCACGGGTGAACTCAGGGATAATTCTAACGCCTATATCCTTCCCAATGTGTTATCAACAAGAAGCTATTTGAAGGTCATTAATCAAACATTAGAAGATCAGTTAATTGGCTATATAGAGCCGTTAATGGCATTGACCCATCTTCATCATGAAGATGCTCCATATCAATATTTAGAGCACATATGGAAAACCGTTTTGCAGAATCAACCTCACGATTCAATCTGTGGTTGTAGTGTCGATGAAGTGCATAAAGAAAATGAAATACGTGCTGAAAAAGCCATGCAAATGATTCGTTCATTAAAAGAAGGACTGCTTCACAACAAGAAGCTTTATTCCCTTGAACACTACGAAAAAATGCTCAAGAATGACGAAGACGATGACATGCGTTTTAGCATATTTAATCCACATCCTTATCCTTTTCAAGGAATCATTGAAGGATCGTTGTGGTTAAAAAACATGATTGATCACGAGGTGGAAGCGGTTGATGAACAAGGTAAACATTATGAGGTAACCATCGAACAAGTAGAACCCTCACGTCGCTTTCATTCCCCCCTAGATTATCCGCCTTTCTTTAGACCGGGTTATCAATATCATATTCATCTTTTGACTGAAGATCTCAAACCCTTATCAATCACGATGTTGTCGTTAGTCATTAAAGATAAAAAAGCCTTAAGGGAACAAATCGAAAACAACATCCTTGAAAACAGTTATCTTCGTCTAGAACTTACCCCTCAAGGAACCATTGAATTAAAAGATAAAGCAGCACAAAAAGTGTATAAGAACTGGCATCAGTTTTATGCATCGATGGATGCAGGGGACTCTTACAATTATGCTAAACCAGATTGTGATACACTCTCTTATCCAACGCTTGTTGATAAGCCTATTTATACGAAATCATCGCTTGTTGAAACACTTGTGTATCATTTGCAATTAGAACAACCTGAAGCTATGGATATTTCAAGAAAGCATGCGTTAAAAACTAATGTTAAAACCATGATTGAAGTCACACTTACTCTTCATCGTGATGAACGTTTTGTTCGTGTCAAAACGACCATTGACCAAAAAGCAAAAGACCAACGCCTTCGTATCCAATTTCCTTTAGGTGTATTATTGGAGACACATGTGACTGATAGTGCGTATGAACTTGTCGAACGCGAATCGAATCGAAAAGAATTATTTAAAGCTGAACGATTGAAAGAAGTCCCAGTTGTTGTGGATCCAACATTATCGATGGTTTATGGTACTAAAGACCAACGGGGTATTCAGTTTTATCATCGAGGACTTCATGAGTCTCAAATGGTATTAGGTGAGGATGAAACCTTGGCGGAAATAACCCTGATTCGTAGTGTCGGCTATTTATCGAGAGATGATTTTGGAACACGTGGTGGTGCGGCAGGACCCAACCTTCCGACTCCTGAAGCACAATCCATTCGCAAAGTTACCTTTGATTATGCCTTTGGTCCTGTTGATGAAACGAGAAATGTGAATGATTGTTATCAAGAAGCTCTCGAATTCAGAAAACCACCGCTTATCTTAAGTGCTTATGGAGATCAACCTTCTTCACTTATTAAAAAGAAGAAAGATGATGTCATCATGTCTTCACTTCGATTAATGACCAAAGATACGATTGAGCTCAGATTGTGGAATCCTCTTGATCAAAACGTTTTAACTCAACTTTCCTCTGATTATTCAATTGACCTAATCGAAGAACGGACACTTGATCAACGTTTAGTACACACCATTCATTCTGATATAAAACTTGAACCTCATCAAATTAAAACGCTTCATATAAAGTATAAAAACCGCTGATGGCAGGCGGTTTTTATACTTTATAGGAGAAAAATCAAAGGTCTTTCGCGGATTGATGATTGAGATAAATATGGACATTTGGATGATTCTGCAAGATCGATGCGGGAAGCATTGGATCGATTGGACCTCTTATCATCGCTTTGACAGCAGAAGCTTTCTTCTCACCTGTAGCGATAAGTACGATTTCTTTCGCATTCATGATGGATTGGATTCCCATCGTGATGGCTTGGGTAGGCACCTGATCCAAATGATGGAAGAATCGCGCATTGTCAGTTCGTGTACGTGAGTCGAGAGTCACAACATGAGTGAGCAAATCAAATGGCGTTCCAGGCTCGTTGAAACCGATATGTCCGTTGGTTCCAATACCTAAGAGTTGTAAATCTATCTGATAGTTCGATAATAACGCGTTGTATCGATCGGGTTCGTTATGGATATTTATGCTGTCACCCGATGGGATAAAGGTGTTTTTGAGATGGATGTTAAGATGATTGAATAACTCTCTGTTCATAAATGATCGGTAACTTTGAGGATGATCACTTGAGAGACCGACATATTCATCAAGATTAAAGGTCGTTACATGCTCGAAAGATACATGATGACTTTGATAACTTTTAATGAGCTCTTTATAGACTCCTAATGGCGATGAACCAGTCGCAAGACCTAACACAGCTTTAGGACGGTCTTGTACGAGATCGATGATGCGTCTTGCAGCTTCTTTATACAGTTGTTCCTCATGATCAAAAATGTGAATATTCATCGATAAGCCTCGCTATAAATACCATCTTGTGTATACAAGTAAATTATACAACCTTTTAGATATATAGACAAGTACTTTTTGTGAAAAAATCATGCATTTGGCGAAAAAAATGATAAAAATATGATAATTCAACTTGTAGTAATTCATCTTCTCGGCTATAATATAGACAAGTTGTTGATAAAGGATGGAAAAGTTGTATGGGAAAAACACCAGTTTATCAAGTCATTGAAAATGATATCAAAGAAAAGATCAAAAAAGGTGAACTCAATCACGGAGATATGATCAATAGTGAGAATGAACTCAAAGATATGTATTCAGTCTCACGCATGACTGTACGTCAAGCACTAAACAATCTCGTGAATGAAGGGTATCTCTATCGACACAAAGGTAAAGGTACATTTGTTAACAATATCAAGATTGAAAAGAAGATGCAAGGACTGATCGGGTTCACGGAAGAAATGCGTCGCATGAACAAAAAGGTTCGCAGTAAAATTCTAACCTTTGAGCAGATCAGTGCAGATGATGAAGTCGCTAGCAAGCTTTTCTTGGAAGCAGGCGAAGAGGTTTACTTTATAGAGCGTATTCGTTTTGGTGATGATATTCCTGTTCTTTTTGAACGCCTTTATATCCCCAAACGAATTTTTAAAGACATGAACCAAAAAGTCATGGAATCTTCCTTTTATGAATATATTGAAAACACCTTAAATATCAAGATTTCACACTGTGTACAAACATTGGAGGCCAAAGCAGCGAATCCAAGAGTTGCTGAAATGCTAGAAATTCAAAAAGCTTCACCTGTCTTGTATATGACACGAAACACCTTTTTAGATCGTGGGTTCCCATTTGAATATGTAAAGGCATACTATCGTGCTGATCAGTATCGTTTTATCCAACATTCAGTAAGATAAAAAAATCAAGGGCAGTGACTCAACGTCATTGCCCTTCGTTTATATGTTCTTCGATAAATTTGAGTTTTTTGGGGAAATGCATATCATCATAACCCCCATGACCGAAGCCATGATAGACAATCATGGATTTTTTAGTACTTAGTTTTTGATAAAGAGATTCACATGTTTTGAGTGGACAAATATCATCTATCGATCCGGATGCTAATAAGATAGGCTTTTGGATTAAATGTGCGTAACTTAGCAAATCAATGTCTTCAAGTAGCCAAGGTTCGAGATGATCATGGGATAAAAATGCTTGGAACCCACCTTTAGAATGTGTGATAAGGTAAGGAATATCGGTGTTGCTTGGCATGTCCGCTAAAATCATCTGAACATTGTGATGCATCGCACCGACAAAGAGTGCAAGGGCTCCACCTTGCGATCCTCCATTGGCGATGATCTTATGCTGAGGTTCAATGATTTGGCAAATATCAATCAGTCGATAGCTATCCATATAAATCAATGAATAGTAGTACTCTTCAAATTTTGGATATCCTGTCAAATATAACCCTTTTGGGTCAATTTGACGATGATTTTGGGTTCTACCCCCTTGACCTCTCACATCAATCCCAATGACATCATATCCTTGTTGGAGCCATTTTTTGACAAAATCTAAATACCCATCGGTTCTGGTATGTGCACCAAGACCATGGAATAAAACAAGCCACGTTTGTTTTGATGATTCTTTAGTTTTCCAATAAGTTCCATAAACAGTTTGTTGCATCATGGATTGAAAACAAAACCCTTGACCAGAAAGAGGTTGAGGATCAGTATACTGAAAATTAATTGGGATTAAAGACATTTGGTCAAGGAGTTTATGGATCATTTTCATAGTATCACCATTCACAGTGTACCTAAAATTAGCAGAAAAGACAATTCTATGGTGACTTTTATCTTGAAAAAATCTCATAAATAAGGTATAAATAAACTATGGATGTATAGACATCTTAAAGGTGAATGGATGGCAATTCTAAATTATCAAGATATGATGAAGGCTTTAGGTTATACAAAGCCGCAACAAAAACATCAATTGATTTATGATGCATGGGCAAAAGAACCCATTGTTTGGTATTTCCCTCAAGGGGACCTTGATTTCATCATACAATCTTTATCACTTGATCAGGTTGAAAATGAAGCCATCAAACATGCACACAGTGTCATCTTAGACGATACTACACTTTATCAAATCATGTCATTTATTCAAGCGATAACCATCCAAAAAGCACATCCATCTGATTGGCTCGCTAATCAAGCCCCACAGATCACACATCCGATACTATCTACATCAGTGATTCAATTGATAGCCATACTATCCCTCATTCCTTTAGCGAAAAAAGATTATCAAGATCGAGCCATTAGCGACGAACACATGATGTTCAATTTGAATCATTTAAAAGGTTATATTAAAAATTACCGGATTAAACATCAAAAAGTCGGTATTGAACTTTATGGATGGACGACATATCTTGCATCGCTTGGATTAATCCATTTAGGTTATCTTCATTTCATGCATCATCAATATAATGATCCCTTTATTTTTTATCGACATAAAACGACATCGTCTGTATTAGCGATTGCAAAAGAAGGGTTGAGTGTTCGAAAGGATGGCCAGTTCAATGGTGTGAACAAGGTATTTGATCTTAGAAACATCACCACACTTGAAATTGAAAATAACAAGATCATGGCATACCCTGTCCATCCTAAAGGATTTATTCAAACGGATCCTATTTCTATCCGACTTGAAGATTATGAATGTATCTTAAAACCAGGGGATGTCGTCATCGATTTTCACATTCCGACACGTTCTAATTATTCGATTAGCGGAATCAAACACTCCTTTGAAGAAGCGATCTCATTCTTTCGAAATCACTATAAAGACTATGATTACCAAGCATTTTGGTGTACCTCATGGCTTTACTCACCTCAAATCGAATCACTCATTTCAAAAGAAGAATCGAATATTTTACAAGTAGCAAGACAAGGGTACCGATTACCTGCAACACCAGGAGCAGAAAGTCTATATTCATTCGTTTTTCAAACGGAGAATCCCGATTTTAAAACTATACACCCTAAAACATCACTTGAATCTTCTGTCATCGATTATGTTCAACAAGGACATACCATCAACGCAGGATGCTATCTCTATTTTATTGATGATATCCACCTGTTTGGGAAAATGCCATATCTAACCGATGTCAGATCTTAGTTATTCCAAGGAGGACATATGAAAAAACTTATCTTATTCATTCTATCAACGTGGATCTCATTGTTTTTCTTGCTTGGAGCGACCACACTTGATGTCAATATTATCTCATTTGAATCAGAAAATATCTTAGGAGCGACACATGAACGCGTTCAGCGCACGTTAACGAGTGGGACATCATCCGTACTACAAACTTACCACTATTTAAGCGCTGAACCTGGTGAGGTGACATTTCGGGCAATAACTGGTGATGATTATACTGCAACGGGATACAAACCGGCGACTACCATCACACATGCAGAAAATAGTCAATCACTTTACGATGATTATGTCATCATCGGAGGTGTCAACGCTGACTTTTTCGAAAGTTATGGCGTTCCACAAGAAGCTTATGTTGAAGATGGTCAAGTTGTATCCTCAGGGATTGGTTATGCCAATCGTGAAGTGGTAGGATTTAAAGAAGACGGTAGCATCGTCTTTGGTAAACCCGTCTTTGAAGGATATGAAGTCATCATCCGGGATCCTGCAGGAAGAGAACGGATTACCCTTCCTCTTAAGAATATCAACGCTGCTTATTCATCGTCATCGATTGATATTTATGCTTATTTTGATACCTATAACACCGCTTTACCCGAAGGTGTAAATAAATATATCGCAACCGCGACAGAAACCAAGGGGGCTGTTCCCAAAATTTTTGGTCGCGGAATTATAAATACAGTCATGAGTAAAAGCAGTTTAATTGTCCCTGATGGATCGATTGTCTTACTCACCAATAATGTTTATGTCCAAAATCTGATGGAAGTCGGCGACACCATGATTGTGCAACGAAAAATGATTGGTGACTTTGAAAATGTTCGATGGGCAGTCGGAGCGTATGGGAAGTTAGTGGCAAATGGCGAAACGTTAAGTAATATCATTGGGATTGATCCCACAGCGAGACACCCAAGAACTGCGATAGGTGTTAAAGCCGATGGTAGCGTCTTCTTTGTTGCGATGGACGGAAGACAGACAGGTTATTCTCAGGGTGCAACACTCTATGAAATGGCTGATTTAATGGTATCTTATGGAGCCATCACCGCGTATAATTTTGATGGTGGGGGTTCAACCACCATGGTGTTGCGTAATGAAAGTGATGGATTTGATGTGGTCAATCAACCAAGTGATGGGACACCACGTGCAGTTACCAATAGTGTCTTTTTAGCTGTACGCGTCAATTTTGACAACTTAAATCCTTATCCCATCCCTGATTATTCCATTCGTTTAGATCGACCGACCAATCTAAACGTTGAAGAAGGGGTGCTATCGTTTGATGCTGTGACAAATCGCAGCCAATATCTCATTAAGATTAACGATACAGAAATTCTGACCACAGCTAGTCTGATAGAATTAAAAAATTATATCACTGAACCAGGTGAATATGCCATTACAGTCATCGCCAAAGGTGATGGTATTTTCTACAAAGATTCTTTGATTTCTACGACGTATACCTACGTTTACGGAGGTGCCATCCCCTTAAGTGCACCGAGTGGATTCATGATATCAAGCACTCAAGTTCTTACCTGGGATGAAGATTCACCAAACACCAGTTATCTATTTATGGTCAACGGAAAATCATATACAATTTATCTCAATCGTTTCAATTTAACAACTTTAAGTTTAGCCCCTGGAACCTATGACATCGAGGTTATTGCACTTGGGGATGGATTTATCACTGATGATTCAGAAGTTGCAGTCTATACGTATCGCGTCTACTCTGTTCAAGAACAATACATCAAGAATTCCTTGAGAATATTTCTTGAACTCTTGTATCTCAGTAAAAAGTAAAATTTCCTGACAATAGGATTGAAATGTAAGCGTATACGTAGTATAATACTTATATAGACAAGCAATATAACAAGAAAAATGGAGGACATATGAAAAAAATCGCTTTACTCATCACGATGATCGGACTTATGTTCATGGTTGTTGCCTGTGGCAATGGAGAAGATCCTATTGATACAGTCATCCCTGATCCGGTTGCCCCAACCATCGTTGAACGTTCTGGTGTAACCAAGACATTTGTTCAAGGTTCCACAGCACCTGACTTTAAAACCTATGTGACCATCACTGATGCCGACACAGGCAACGTGACAGTGACAGATGCCATGATCAATGCTAGTGCATTGGATATGACAACTCCAGGGACATACAATGTAATATTTAATTACACAGGTGGAAATGGATTATCCGCATCATTAACCATTACGATCACCATTACAGCTGCAGATGCACCTGTGATTGCTGAAGTCCCAGGCATTATCAAAGATTACGAAGAGGGAGATCCTGCACCTGATTTCACTGCACTTGTGACAATCACTGACCCCATCGATGGAGTTATTACGGTTACCCCATCAATGGTTGATATCTCCAAAGTGAACATGAATGCTGTAGGTACCTTTAGAGTCACTTACTCCTATACAAGTACTAGTGGTAAAACCACAACGTTCGACATTGTGTTTAGAGTTAATGAAAAAGTTATCGAATTTGGTAACTGTGATCCTAACTTCCCCGAAGGACAAGTAAATCTTGACTTAGAAGGCAGAAAGGTGACCTTGGGCACATGGATGAGAAACTTCCTCGACCCCTTCTGGTTGACAGCAAAACCATCTGAACTCAACACGATGAAAAAGACATGTATCACACGTGCCAATACGGAGCATAACACAACGCTCGGTTGGTATGCCTATGATAACGCACTTAATCATACCAATGAAATCATTCAACAATATTTAGCAGGTGATTTCAAAGCGGATTGGTACAATATTAACTCCCATAATTTAGGCAAACTTGCTGAAGCAGGCGCGATTCGCCCGATTACTGAATTTATGGATTACTTACCAGACTACTATTATGATATCAACGTTCAATTCGGAACCTGGAAAGGTGAAGTTTATGGTATCTGGACCGAACGTATTAATGTCAATATGGGCATTTACGTCAATCTTGATCTCATTGAAGAATATGGTCAAGTCAA
>CALMNM010000094.1 GCA_937868795.1 uncultured Acholeplasma sp. | reverse complement strand
TGCTTTTGGTGTGAACCTAAAGACCATTGAAGCAAGAGAATTCATGCAAGAAGCACAAAAATTATCAGAAGAAGCGATTCAAAAAGAAAGAGAACTCGCTGAATCAAAGATGGTGGGTTTAAAAGAGATAGATGCCACCAATCAAAGAGACTTTGTGAAACTGTTTAAAGCTTATCAAGATTATATTGACAAGCACCAGATTCACGCGATTGCATCCCGCTGTTGGCCTGACTTCTTCACAGAATATAAAACACCTGTGTGTGGTGTCTTAGGATTACTCAATGACCGGAAGATTGCTGCTGCATGTGAAGCTGATGCATATGGTGCTTTATCGATGTATGTGGGTCAAGAACTCTCAGAAACACCTACTTACTTAGGAGATCCTGTCTCCATCAATGAAGAAGAAAACACGATTACGTTCTGGCATTGTGGCACCGCAGCATGTTCACTAGCCCGTCTAGATACAGGAGCAACCACAGGCGTTCATCCTAACCGCAAGATTGGACCTACCATGGAGTTCGGTTTAAGAGCGAATAAAGAAGCGACATTATTCCGTATCGGAAGACGTCCTGATGGCACATTTAGATTCTTTATCGCCTCAGGGGAAATCCTTGATAAACCTCAACAGTTCTTAGGAACCTCTGTCGTCGTCAAAGTTGAACAAGACGTACATCCACTCATCGAAGATTTAGTTCAAGATGGCTGGGAACCCCACTTTGTGGTGATCTATGGTGATGTCAAAGAAGAACTTAGCGTTTTAGGACAATTACTCAAGATTGATACATACATTTATTAGGAGAAGATTATGGAAAACAGACAATTATTAGAACATTATGCAAAGGAAATAAGAAAACTCACCTTGCATACCATCGCGACCCTCGGGGTTGGACATATCGGCGGATCCTTATCGATTGCTGATGCACTCGCTGTCCTTTATTTTGATCAGATGAAGATTGATCCTAAAAATCCTAAATGGAGTGAACGTGATCGTTTCGTCTTATCGAAGGGTCATGGTGGACCTGCGGTTTACGCAACACTTGCCTTGAAAGGTTATTTCCCAATGGAACTATTGGATACCTTGAATGTCTCCAATACCAATCTTCCCTCACATACCGATATGAATAAGACGGTCGGTGTGGATATGACCACGGGATCTTTAGGTCAAGGATTCTCAGCAGCCGTGGGTATGGCAGTAGCAGCACAGATGGATCATGCACCCTATAAGATTTTTACCCTGATTGGTGATGGTGAATCTCAAGAAGGGCAAATTTGGGAAGCTGCACTTTTTGCAGGAAACAGAAAATTGGATACCCTTATCGCATTCACCGATTATAACAAGATGCAAATCGATGGTGATGTCAATCAGATCAATGATGTGCATCCTTTAGATAAGAAATGGGAAGCTTTTAATTGGTATGTTCAAGTGATTGATGGCCATGATGTCATCGCCATCCAAAAAGCGATTTTGAATGCAAAAGCCATTAAGGGAAAACCTTCTATGATTATCATGCACACCATTAAAGGAAAAGGTGCATCTTTCTGTGAAGGTAAAGTAGGCTCACATAATATGCCTGTCACGAAGGACATGGCAAAACAAGCCATTGAAGGGTTGGAATAAATCATGGAACTAAGAAATAGACAATTAAGAGATATCTATGTCGACTTACTGATGCATTATGCAGAGAAGTATCCTGAAATCGTCATCGTAGAAGCGGACTTAATGAAAGCTTTAAAAACGACGATGTTTGCTGAAAAGTATCCTGAAAGAACCGTGAACGTCGGTGTTCAAGAAGCGAACATGATTGGGGTAGCTGCTGGTTTAGCGAATATGGGCAAACTCCCGTTTACGCATACCTTTACTCCGTTTGCCACACGTCGTGTGTTTGACCAAGTGACCTTATCGGTCGCTTATTCTGGACTTAATGTGAAGATGTGTGGATCGGACCCAGGTGTCATGGCACAACTCAATGGGGGAACCCATATGTCTTTAGAAGATGTGGGACTCATGAGAAATCTTCCAGGGATGACAGTGGTTGAACCCGTGGATGGTGTTCAACTTGCGGCATTATTTCCACAAATTATTGACCATAAAGGTCCTGTGTATATTCGTTTACTACGTCAAGAGTTTGATCCTATTTTTGAAGACAATCAACCCTTTACGTTAGGAAAAGCTACTCAGATTCTAGAAGGTAAAGATGTTTCTATTTTCGCTACTGGGATTATGGTGAAAGAAGCACTTGATGCAGCGAAAGTCCTTAAAGAAGAAGGTATATCTGCGAGTGTCATCAATATCCATACGATTAAACCCATTGATGCAGAAGCCATCATTAACGATGTCAAAAAGACGCATGCAGTGGTGGTTGCTGAAAACCATAATATCATCAACGGATTAGGAAGTGCTGTTGCTGAAGTACTAGGTGAACATTATCCAGCACCGATGGAAAGAGTCGGCGTCAAAGACCATTTTGGTGAAGTCGGAAAGAAAGATTTCCTCATGGAAAAATTTGGTCTTAAAGCAAAGAATATCGTTGATGCAGCACATCGTGTCATCGCAAGAAAAAACTAGAAAATAAAGGGAGAACATGACGATGAATAAAATCTTTATTGGATCAGATAAATCTGGATATGTGCTTAAAGAAGCCATTAAAGGGTATCTCTTAGAACAAGACTACTTCGTAGAAGATATCGGAACCATTGATGAAAACAATGCCCTTCCTTTCTTTGAAGTCGCCAAAAAAGGAGCAACCCTCATTCAAAATAAAACCTATGAACGAGGGATCTTAATCTGTGGAACTGGCATGGGGATGTCTGTGGTCGCGAATAAGCATGAAGGTGTTTACGCAGCTGCTTGTGAATCCGTTTATGCAGCAGAAAAATGCCGTGCGATTAATGATGCCAATGTCTTATGCATGGGTGGATGGATCATCGCACCCATCATGGGTGTTGAAATGACAAAAACATTCTTAAATACATCGTTTACCCAAAACTTAGAAGATTGGCGTGCTCGTAATCTAGAAAAGGCGAGAGTTATCGTCAGAGAGATCGAAAAAGAAAGTTTTCATAAAGAACGGTAATTGATATGACGATCGCGATCATTTCATTACTTTCGCTCGTTGTAGCGATTGCTATCGGCTTTTGGAAGAATGTTAACGTGGGTTTAATTGCGTTAGTCTTTTCCCTATTGGTCGGTTTCTATTTGGGTGGCATCCCGATTGATACGATCATTTCGTACTGGCCTCTCAAACTCTTCTTTACCACCTTTGGTGTGACCTTACTGTTTGGGATCACCAAACTCAATGGAACCTTAGGAAAAGTATCCAACATGATGATTTATCAATCCCATGGGAAAACGATTCTGATCATTGTGGTGTTTTATTTCCTCGCGTTAATTCTTGCATCAATTGGGCCAGGAAACATTTCAACCGGTGCGTTGTTATTACCAATCGGTTTAGCACTCGCTTACCAAGCAAAAATTCCCATTGCCTTGATGAGTATTATCATCATCAATGGTGCGATTGCTGGTGGATTATCACCCATCGCACCTAATGGGATTGTTGCCCTACAACTCGCTGCAGAAAATGGTGTTGGAGATTTAGGTTTTAGAATCTATTTAACCCATGTTTTCAGCATGACTTGCTTATCTATCTTCTTATTCTTTTTACTGGGTGGTGCGAAACTCAAAGGGAATCGCATCGACATTGAAAAACCAGAGAAGTTAAATAAACAACAAATCATTACGCTCATTTGTATCCTCTTACTCATTGTTTGGGTCATGGGGTTTGGCGTGAACGTCGGTTTTGCAAGTATTGTGTTTGCTACCTTCTTACTCATCATTAAATCAGCAGATCCTCATCAAGCCATTCACAGTGTTGCATGGACGGCGATTACCTTAATCTGTGGAACAGCTGTCTTGATCAGTGTTATCAGTGAGCTTGGTGGTGTTGCATTACTAACCACCTTCCTTGCTAATTTAATGAGTAAAGGAACGGCTATTCCCATCATGGCATTATTATCTGGTGTGATGTCGATGTTCTCATCCGCGGTTGGTGTCGTGATGCCTACCCTTATCCCCACAGCGGTTGAACTTGCCGATAAGATGAATAATGTGGTTTCCCCAGCAGTGATTACTATTGCGATCGCGATTGGTTCTCACTTTGTGACCATCAGTCCCTTTTCTACCATGGGGGCACTCGCGATTGCCAGTGCACCAGAAGTGGTGGATAAGAAGAAGTTATTCAATCAGTTATTTTCTTATGCCTTTGTATCCCTAGCGTTTATCGCAATCTTTTTATGGATCTTAGGTTTAGTCGGAATCTTAGTCTAAAGGAGTGACATGTCCATGAATCCAAAAGAAATCATTCAAACATACGTCGAAAGAGCGAAAGTAGCTCAACAACAGATTGATCATTATACCCAAGAAGAGATTGATAAGGTATGCGTGGCCATCGGTTGGGAAGTCTACAACGATGAGAATATCGCCAAACTCGCCAAGAGTGCGGTTGAAGAAACGGGTATGGGAAATGTCCCTGATAAAATTCTTAAACACAAGAATAAAGTCTTAGGTGTTTTAAAAGATATTAAAGGTGCAAAATCAGTTGGGCTCATTGATGTTGATCACGAAAAGAAGATCAAAAAATATGCGAAACCCGTCGGTGTTGTTGGTGCTTTAACACCTGTGACCAACCCAACAGCAACTCCCGCAAGCAATGGAATTACCATTGTTAAAGGAAAGAATGCTGTCATCTTCGCACCTCATCCAAAAGCGAAGTTATCAACCAAGATGGCTGTGGATTTTATGCGTGAAGGATTACGGAAAGTAGGGGCTCCTCTAGACCTCATTCAAGTCATTGAAGAACCTTCTTTAGAGCTCACAGGTGAACTCATGAAGCAAGTGAATGTCGTGCTTGCAACAGGTGGTGGACCGATGGTTAAAGCGGCATATTCTTCAGGGACTCCAGCTTATGGTGTAGGACCCGGTAATTCTGTACAAATCATCGCGGAAGATTGTGATGTTTTAGATGCAGCCAAGAAAGTATTTACCAGTAAATCCTTTGATAACGCGACTTCGTGTTCAAGTGAAAACTCAGTGATTGTCCATGAATCCATCTATGATGCCTTTATTGGAGAACTAATTAGATTAGGTTCTTACTTCGTGAAAGAAGAAAGAAAAACCTTAGAAGAATACATGTGGATTTTAAATGCGAAAGGTTATCGCTCTATCAATCCAGCGATCATTGCACAATCTGCAAAGACGATTGCAGATGCAGCAGGAATCGCTGTTAGTGATGATGTTAAAGTATTGCTAGTAGAAGGAGCTAATGAGATTGAAAAAGACTTCTTTTCTCAAGAAAAATTATCCCCTGTTTTAACCGTCTTTAAATATACTGAATTTGAAGAAGGCTATAAGATTTTAGAAAGACTCACGAATAATTACGGTACAGGTCATTCCTGTGGTATCCATACCTTTAATCAATCTTATATCGACACTATTGGTGCACGCATGAAGACGAGCCGTGTCATGGTCAACCAAGCACAAGCTGCAGGTAATGGAGGTGCGTTCTTTAATGGCATGCCTTCTACGGTATCCTTAGGTTGTGGTTCGTGGGGTGGTAATATCACTTCAGAAAACATCACCTTTAAACACTTTATTAACGTAACTTGGGTATCCGAATACTTTACCCCAAAACGTCCTTCTGATGAAGAGATTTTTGGTGATTATCTTAAAGAGGTGAAGGCATGAAACTCTATGAGTATCAAGCAAAAACAGTCTTTAGTGAACATAAAATAACCACACCTAAAAGTTTACTGATCGATAAGGATAATATGAGTCCAGATTTTTCAAGTATCGGTTTTCCTTGTGTGATCAAGTCACAAGTTCTAAGTGGTGGTCGCGGGAAACGAGGACTCATTCAACTCGTCAAAGATGAAGAAGCAGCTCTTTTTCAGATAAAGAGACTTTTTGAAGTAGAACCATCGATGAAGCATCTTTTGATTGAAGAAGCGGTTCATATCGATAAAGAAATCTATGTCTCCATCACCGTGGATGCGCCAAGTGGTAAAGCCGTGTTAATCGCGAGTGAATCCGGTGGCGTTGAAATAGAAACGCTCGCGGTGGAACACCCTGAACAGATCATCAAAGAACCCATTGATCTTCGTTATGGTTTGCTCGCGCATCAAGCAAGACATATCGCATATCAAATGAATTTATCTACCAATCAAACGAAACAAATGATTCAGATCCTATTGAATCTCTATGATATTTTTGTAAAATATGACGCTGAACTCGTCGAAATCAATCCTTTGTTTGCAACAAAAGAAGATACACTTATCGCAGGTGATGGCAAGATCATGATTGACGATAACTCGGTGTTCCGTCAACCACGCTTTGCCCAAACCGAAACCGACTATTCTTCAGAAGCTGCGTATGAAGCATCCCTAGAAGGAATTCCTTTTATTCAGTTTGATGGCGATATTGGACTCATGTGTGCCGGTGCTGGTTTAACCACCACCGTCTATGACCTCATTCACTATGAAGGGGGAAGTGTCGCGAATTATCTCGAATTTGGTGGTCCCAATTATAAGAAAGCCGTCAAGGCAATGGAAATTTGTTTAAAGGTTCCTTCAAAAGTGATTTTGATCGTGACATTCGGAACGATTGCTCGTGCTGATGTTATGGCAGAAGGTATTGTGGAAGCGATTAAGAAACTTAATCCTGATCGACCGATTGTCACCTGCATTAGAGGAACCAATGAAGCCCACGCAGTTGAACTATTAAAAGAAGCGGGACTCACCCCACTCTTTGATACGGAAGAAGCCGTAAGAACGGCTGTACGTCTTGCGAAGGGGGAAGCGCGATGAGTATCTTTATCGATAAAACCACACGTGTGTGTGTTCAAGGAATCACCGGGAGTGAAGGAAGTTTCTGGACCAAACATATGATGGATCTAGGAACTCAAGTTGTCTGCGGTGTCACTCCTGGCAAAGAAGGACAATCCGTTGAAGGCATCCCCGTGTATCATTCCGTTAAAAATGCCTTAAAACATCACGTGGTTGATGCCACCATGCTTTTTGTTCCCCCTAAGATGACCAAAGATGCTGTCTTTGAAGCCCTTGATGCAGGCATTAAAAAGATTGTCACGATTGCTGATGGCATCCCTCTTCATGAAATGATGGAGATCAGACAACGTGCGTTAGAAGAAAACGCCTTTGTTGTAGGTGGTAATACCTCAGGTGTGATCTCTCCCAAAGAAGCGATGATGGGAAGTTTTCCTCACTGGATTGAACGTGTCTATAAAAAAGGATCCATTGGTGTCATGACACGCAGTGGTTCTTTAACCAACGAAGTGACCGCGATGATCGTTGAAGCGGGATACGGTGTATCCTCACTCATTGGTGTAGGAGGGGATCCTGTACCTGGTGCGCGGTTTGCTGAATTCCTACCCCTTTATGAGAAAGATTTAGAAACAAAAGCGGTTGTCATCATTGGTGAACTTGGTGGAACCATGGAAGAAGAAGTTGCTGAAGCGATGATGAATAAAACATTTACGAAACCTCTTGTTGCTTTCCTCGGTGGAAGAACCGCACCTAAAGGACAAAAGATGGGCCATGCAGGAGCAATTATCACCGGTGGTAAAGGTTCTGTCCAAAACAAGATTGAAATGTTAGAAAAGGCGGGTGCGAAAGTCGCAGATCGCCCGCGTAAAGTTGGAAAACTCTTAGAAGAACTTGGGGTTATGAAAGACTAAGTCAATTTTTTGGATAACTATGTTATGATGTAACTAAGTTCAATGATTGGAGGATGAGCTCCCATGGATTATATTTTCATTGACAAAACCATCAAAACATCGATCTATAAACAGATTGCTTCATCGATCTCAAAAGCGATGGATGAAGGAAGACTCACCTATAATGATCGACTGCCCACAGAGAAAGAAATCTGCGAGGTTTTTGATGTTAGCCAAACTGCAGTAAAGATGGCCTATCAACAACTCATTGATCAACAAAAGATTAAACGGATCAAAGGGAAGGGGACATTTGTTACCAATCGGATGACGTATCATCAAGATTTTTTGAATGTCTACCGTTTTGAATTTGAACCGAACCATGTGATTCAAGACATTCTTTTTGACTGCGTAGATGATGAATACATGATCAAACGGATGCTCAAGATGGATAAAGATGAGTCATTTTGTGTGATT
This sequence comes from uncultured Acholeplasma sp., assembly GCA_937868795.1. Classification (GTDB taxonomy): domain Bacteria; phylum Bacillota_I; class Bacilli_A; order Acholeplasmatales; family Acholeplasmataceae; genus Peloplasma. The sequence continues at coordinate 55,745 of CALMNM010000094.1, read as the reverse complement.
CATCGTATCGTCAAATCCAATGATATTCCTTTAGTCTATCAACATATTTATTTACCTGAAAAACACTATCCCAAACTCAAAAAGAATTATTCAGCCAATGTGGGTGTTTTTACGCTCATTCAAGAAGTCTACCATCAAAAGATTCATCATATCCAAAACACATTCTCTCCCACACTTGCATCATCTGCAGAAGCGCAGCTTTTGAATATATTGCCTGGTGAAGCCATTTACCTGATTCGTAGTCAAATCTATGATCCTAAACAAACCGTCATTGGCTACATTGTCAATTACTTCCCAGGGGAATTTTCTTCATTCGAGGTGACCGTGCATGCAAAACCATAAAGCCTTTGAATTGATCTCGATTGATCGACGAGAAAAACGTCCCTATGATCTTCAAATTAAGGATCGTATTAAGGCGCTGATCCTCGATCAAACGTTCTATTATCAAGATGTATTACCCGATCCCTTAGAACTTGCTAATGTGCTTAATATCGATAAGGAATTTGCGATTCAAGCCTATAGACATCTGACAAGAGAAAGCTTTATTAAGAAGACTGAACAAGGATATGAGATTGCTTATCTTGAACTCACCAATTACTTCTTTGACCGAAATGTCGCGATTTATGATGCCATTATCGCGTTAGGGTTAACCCCATCGATTGAATGTGTCAGTAAAAAAATCGTGACACTTAGCGATGAGGAAGCCAAACGCTTTGGCTTTGATCAAGCACGTAAGTTCTTATACATCAATCGTATCTATAAAGGGAATCAACGCCCTCTCATCATCCTTGAAAACTATTTACCGATGAGTATATTTCCTGATCTCGATCAAGCGCTGACAGGGGTTGAACCACTCAATGCGTTTATCTTTGAACACTATGGACTTTATGCGAAAGAATCCCATCGTGTGACCAAAGCGGTAAACTTACCTGAACATATCGCCAAATACTTAAATGAACCCACGGGTTCACCTTCGATTTCATCAACGAATCACGTCTATGATCAGTACAAACGTTTGATCGATTATGGACAAAGTCATTCGACAAGTAGTTACTATTTTCAATCGATTATCAATTTTAAATAAATTCACATAAGGAGCCATTATGAAACCCTTAGAAAAACGTCTTTCCTCGAAAATTGCCTATGGTGCAGCCGATATGTTCGGCGGGGGAACTTTTCTCATTATCTCAATCTTTTATTTAGAGTTTTTAACGAGTTTAGGGATTCCTGCCATTTTAGCTGGAACCATTCCCTTAATTGGGAAAATTTGGGATGCTGTTTCCGATCCAATCATGGGAACGATCGTCGATCGAACGAAGAGTAAGTTTGGGTCTAAACGGTTTTATCTTTTGATTGGAAGTTTCATCGGTTCGATCACCTTCGCGTTACTCTGGGTATCGTTATCAGGATCGATCTTTTGGACCTATGTCTTCTATTTAGTGACGTTCTTGTTATTCTCAACAGGGTTTACCATCGTGATGATTCCTTATAATGCTTTACTTCCTGAAATGGTGGATGATTATCACCTAAGAGGTCAATATACGGGGATTCGCATGATTTTCTCAGCAGCGTCCGCCATCATTGCAGGATTGCTTCCAAATATGATCATTTCCCGTGTTGGGGGAGGTGGCTCATCCCAAGGTTATCTCGTGATGGGGATTATCTTTGGCGTGATTTTCTTTATCTCCATTCTCTTCACATTCCTAAAGACATGGGAAAAACAAAATGATAAAGTCGTCCCTTCATTTTCTTTTGGACAGTTTGTTAAGGAATCATGGACCGTCTATAAGAATAAATCGTTTCAGTATTTCTTAGGTATCTTTTTGTTAGGACAAGGATCTGCTGACTTTGTGATGATTCTTTTCATCTATTTCTTGCGTGATGTCTTAGGTCAAAGCAATCAATACACCTTTGTCATGTCAGGGGTTTTAGGATCTCAAATCTTAGCGATGTTTTTATTTCAATATATCTTATCCAAAACATCCAAACGTGTCCCGATTCTTTATGGGTTCCCCATTCGAATCGTTGCGATGCTATCTATGTTATTTTTCGCGTATAACGGAGCACCGATCTTACCAATTTTCATCGCTTCCTTTATTTCAGGATTTGGTACTGCAGCCTCTTCAGTGACCGCATTTGCCATCCTACCTGATCTGACCGATGTAGATGAACTTATTTCAGGAGAAAGACGTCCGGGTATTTATTCGGGAATGGCAACATTCACGAGAAAGATTGCCAATGGATTAGCATTTGGAATCATTGGGCTTTTATTAACCGTGATTGGATACGATAAGGGGATTGAAGGGACTAGTGGTATGCAGAGCAGCTTAACCATTGAAGGGATTAAGTATGCGTTTGTTATTTTACCTACGATCTTCATGATCGGTGCACTTTATGTCACCTATCGTTACCCCTTGAATAAGAAAGAATTCGATATTATTAAAAAAGATATCTTACGCCGTAAAGGGCTAGAAGATAGTATGGCAACGGAAGAAGAAAAGAAAGTTTGTGAGAAGGTCACAGGGTATCCTTATGACCAACTTTGGAGACAAAAAGCATGATGGTATCATCCTTTTTTGGTGACTATGAGCATTTGATGCTTCGTGCCACGACGGGGCGAGCTGCATATCATATGTCACGGGGAACATTTAAAACCAAAGATCACATCAAGCCATGGCAACCCCTAATCTTTCATCATGAGGATGAAGGGGTTTTTTGGTATGAAGCAAGCCATCAGTTCATTGGAGTGAAGCCTATTCAAAGCGATCACCATCTCACCTTAAAGATCATTAATCAATCGGATTTTAATCGTTTTGAAATAATCACGCACGCCATCAAGGATGAGCATGTTTATGGATGTGGTGAACAGTTCGCTGCCTTTGATTTGAAAGGTAAAAAAGTCAACATTTGGGTCAGTGAACACCATACGGTTAAAAAACTCATCAAGAAATTTTTGCGTGAAAAACTCCTAGGTGTGAATCCTAACCATCACTCAAGTTGGAAAGAACAACAAACCTATTACGCACAACCTACCTATCTCTCCAGTCAAAAATATCTCTTTCACGCGACATGTAATTCGTATCAAACTTATGATTTTCAAGCACTTAAAACGATCCATCAATTTCGTAGTATCCCTGAAGACATTCATCTCTTTTATGATGAATCATTCACAGACCTATTAGGACATTTTACCGCATTCATCGGAAGACAACCCAAGCTTCCCTCTTGGATTCATCAAGGAGCCATTATCGCTTCACAAGGCGGTACTGAGGCATTAATTAAAAATATTAAAAATGCTCAAGAGCATAACATTCCTCTAGCGGGTGTGTGGTCTCAAGACTGGTCAGGACATCTGATTACTGCCTTTGGTTATCAAGTGTATTGGAACTGGCAGAAAAATGATGAACTCTACCCCAAACTTGAAGAAGCCATTAAGTGGATGAATGAACAAGGCATTGCATTCTTAGGATATATCAACACATTTTTAAAAGAAGATACCCCACTTTATCAAGAAGCGAAGTCACTCGGCTATCTCGTCTTAAATCAACAACAGGATGTCTATCACATTCAATCGACGACCTTTCAGGCAGGGATTGTAGATCTCACCCACCCTAAAGCGTACCAGTGGTACAAAGAAGTCATCAAGAAAGAGATGATCGGTATAGGTATGAAAGGATGGATGGCTGATTTTGGTGAGTACTTACCAACGGATGCCGTGATTCATCAAGGTCATGCCGAAGATGTTCATAACATCTGGCCAGTGCTCTGGGCAAAGCTCAATCATGAAGCGGTGATGGAATCAGAAAATAGCGATGAATTATTCTTTTTCGTTCGTGCAGGCTATTCAGGGACGCAAAAATATGCACCTTCACTTTGGGCTGGCGACCAGCATGTCGATTTTTCTAAAGAAGATGGGTTGCCTTCTGCCATCATCTCTGCGTTATCCATGTCAACGATTGGTGTTGGGGTTACCCATTCCGACATCGGAGGGTATACGACGATCCTTCATATGAAACGATCAAAGGAACTCTTTATTCGTTGGGCAGAAATGAACGTGTTTTCTCCAGTGTTCCGTTGTCATGAAGGTAATCAACCCGATAAAAATGTTCAATTCCATCACGACGAAGAGACGCTTTTTCACATGAGTCGTTTAAGTCAACTCTTTGGTTTACTCGCTCCCTATACAAAAGCTCTACTCCAAGAATATTATCTCAAAGGATATCCGGTCATTCGTCCTCTGTTTTTTCATCATGATGAACCGTGGGCGTATCAAGAATCGTATGCCTTTATGTATGGACCTGATCTCTTGTGTTATCCCGTGATCAAAGATCATTGTCGCACCATGATGGTCACCTTACCCAAAGGGTCATGGATTCAACTTGGAACCAATCTTTCATTGACAGAAGGAATTCATGAGATCGCGACACCATTAGGATTACCTATCGCATTTTACCCATCAGATAGTCAGTATAAGTCGCTTTTCGAATCGAGCATGACACTTTTTAATGCATAAAAAGTTAGCCATACTCCTTGATTGGTGTTAATCATTTTATGTTATGATAGAAATATGAGCCAAGAAAATATCATCTTAGAAACCTACCATGGGGTAGGTGTCATCAAACTTAATCGTCCAAAAGCTCTCAATGCTTTATCCTTAGACATGCTCTTAGGTATCCAAAACATCTTAAAAATGTGGCGAGATGATCCCGCCATTCTTTTTGTCTATATCACCTCGACGACAGAACGGGCTTTCTGTGTAGGTGGTGATGTCAAATCGGTGGTTGAACACGCACTCCAAAGAGATTATGAGTACGGTCGAAATTATTTAAAAGAAGAATACAAAACGGACTTAATGATTCATGAATATCCCAAACCTGTGATCAGTTTTCTTCATGGGTATGTTTTGGGTGGTGGTGCAGGGATCGCGATGGCCTCATCGATCAGAATTACTTCAGAAGATGCATACTTTGGGATGCCCGAAGTCCATATTGGATTTTTTCCTGATGTAGGCGCGAGTTACTTTTTAACACGTATGCCAAGAAATGTCGGTAAATATCTAGGTGTCACTGGGAAATTAATCAACAGTGATGACCTTCTCTATTTAGGGATTTCCCATTACAAGATTATAAAAGATCGCTTTGATCTCGTAGAAAACTACTTATTCACCCATGAGTGGCAAGAAAATACATTCGAAACTGAACTACACGCATTATTCCAAAAATATCATGATCCTTCCATAGAGGGATCGGTCATCAAGCCAATGATCAATTTTATCGAAAAGTTTTACGAGAATGAGACCTATAATAAGATCTATTTCGCGTTAGAACATGACGGTTCGAAAGAAGCGCTCGAGCATATGAAGTATATCCGTGGATTATGCAATACATCGATTCAGCTCACTCTTGAATTATTGAAGCGTGGGAAAAAGATGTCACTTCGCGAATGCTTCAAAATGGAATATGATCTAGGATATAATCTGATCGATTCAACGAATTTCCTTGAAGGCGTCAAAGCGGTTCTCATCGAGAAAACAGGAAATCCTGAATGGATTGAAGATGACCGAGTAGTGATCAATAAAAGAGGTATGGAATTGGTTTTCAACAAATGGAGAGGTCCTGAACCTCATCCTTTGGATCGAGACGATGAATAAGGGCAAAGCGCCCTTTTTTCTTTGACCATCGATGCTATATTTTCATTAAATCATGTATAATCAAAGTGAAGGAGGAGGTATCCTATGGCAATCAGTTTACGGCAAGTGACGGTCTTTGATTCAACCCTTTTAAACGCATGGAAACATGATCCTTATCTGATTAAGCATGCTCTCGAATACAATTATGATACATCCTTGGATCAGCAACAAGAGGACATCAAGCATGCCCTTTTAGATCCCAATCAAGATTATCGGATCATTCTATCGGATCATACCCCCATTGGTTATGTCAGAGTAAACTACATGGATCCAGAGCATAAAGTGGCTTGGCTGCGCTTCGCCTTAGGGGAACAACGTGGTCAAGGATTTTCTAAGATTGCTTTACAACTCTTCATGCAAGATTTAATCAAAAAAGGTATTCATCGCATTGAAGCTGAAGTCTATCAACATAACCGTGCCTCCATCAAAACATTAGAACGTCTTAATTTCTTTAAAGAAGGAACCAAACGTCAAGCCCACTTCAATGGTGAAAAATGGATTGATGTTCATGTCTATGGTTGGGTTAAACCATGAGTATGGAGATAAAACTGATACGTCCCACTTTTGAATATAAAGACCAAATCGAAGCCTATCGACAGGCTTTTTTGGATAATGGGGATAGTTTAGCAGGCACATCAAGTTTACGGGAATATGCATCTGCAGAAGATTGGATTAAGCATGTGATGCTAGGCGAACAAAAACGATATCTTCCACAGGACAAAGTTCCTGCAACACAATATATCGCAGTGACGATCAGAGAGCATAAACTCGTTGGAATGATTAACATCAGGCATGAACTCAATGATTACTTAATGAAATATGGAGGACATATCGGATATTCGATTCATCCATCCTATCGAAATCAGGGATATGGAAAAGCTCAGTTAGCATTAGCATTAAAAGAATGTCATAAATACCATCTATCTAAAGTACTTATCACGTGCAATAAATCAAATCCCGCATCCGCGAAAACCATCCTTTCCCAGGGTGGTATCTTGGAGAATGAGATTCCCGAAGAGGGAACTAAAGAGACAATCCAACGTTATTGGATTACCATAAAGGAGTAAAACGATGTCAAAAATATTAGGTCTTGGTGGTGTGTTCTTGTCGTTTAAAGGCGATAAGGATGAACTGCACCGTTGGTATCATGAACATCTAGGACTTTTAATGAGTGATTATGGAAGTGGCTTTTTTGAAGGAAGTCAGCTCGTCTTAGTCACGTTTACCAAAGAGATGGCATCGGATGCGATCATTAACTTTCGCGTCGATGATCTTGATGAGATGATGAACCATCTTAAAGAAGAAGGATTAGAAACCTCACCGATCACAACCTATCCCTATGGGAAATTTGCCCATTTCTTAGATCCTTTTGGCAACAAGATTGAACTATGGGAACCTTTTGAGGAAAACTATCGTGAGATGGTTCAACAAGAAATCTTGAACTTTGAGAAGAAGGTAAGACAATGAAGACGTATGCTTTACTCGTAATCGATGTCCAACAAGCGATGACAGAAGGTGAACATCCTCATATCATTCAAACCGTACAAAAGATTAATGATCTCATTCGTTTTGCTAAAACCAAAGAGATACCTACGTATTATGTACGTCATATTGAAGAAGGTTCTGAGTTTGATCTAAATGCTCCTACTTCTAGACTGAGTGAGCATTTACTCTATTTTGGAAATGATGTCATCTTGAAGCATTATAAAAATGCCTTTAAGAAAACAAACTTACATGCATTACTACAAGCACAAAAAATTGATACTGTCATCGTGGTGGGTTTCCAAACGGAATATTGTATATCTTCAACCATTAAGGGTGCGAAAGAACTCGGTTATAATGTCTTGATTCCCAAAGATTGTCAGAACACCTTTGATCGACCCAATATGACCAAAGAGAAGATCCTTGCCAAATACTTTAAAACCTATCCCGACTACGGTCAATTACTGACCTGTGATGAATTGATCAACCAGTTATCATGAAAACAAAATATGTTGAAGTGGTTCCCTATCAAGAGGAGTGGAAAAAGGCATTTTTGAAGATTAAGTCTGAACTGGATCAAGTGTTACATGACGTTGATGTTCGAATTGAACACGTAGGGAGTACCTCCGTGGTGGGACTTCCCAGTAAACCCATCATCGATATTGATATCATCATTGAGCGATCTGATTTCTCTTTAGTCAAAGAAAGACTTGAATCAATCGCTTATCATCATGAGGGCGATTTAGGCATTACCGACCGTGAAGCATTTAAATATGTAGATAAACCTCATTTGCTCAAACATCATCTTTATGTCTGCCCCAAGGATAGTCAAGAATATCAGCGCCACATCAACTTCCGTGATTGGTTAAATCATCACGAGGAAGATAAAGTAGCTTATGGGAAACTCAAGATTGCGTTAGCGAAGAAATATCCCACGGATATTGATTCCTATGTGATGGGAAAGACCTCATTTATTGAAAACATCTATCAGAAGATCAAAGAAAATGGTTCGTGAGCTCACGAACCATTCTTTTTTAGACGAGATTCTTTTTTAGAAATTGTGATACGGTGAAAATCATATCTGCTTTTGCTCGAGGTTTGAGTTCCTCAAAGCTAAGATTTTCGTAATTGGTGATGACGATGTGATCCACACCTTCAGATGTATAGTCCTTGGGATTTCCTTCGAGTGATCCCACGACAGCAACCACCTTCGCTTTTGTCTTTTTCGCTCTGCGAGCAACCCCAATGACCACTTTTCCACGGAGTGATTGACGATCTAATTTTCCTTCACCGGTGATGATGACATCGGCATCCTTAGCAAGCTCATCGAATGAGATGACATCGAGGACGGTTTCAATGCCCATCTGAATCTTTGAATGCAAGAATACCTTGGTTCCGTAACCCATACCACCCGCCGCACCTGCACCTTTGAAGAAGGGATCATCAAAGCCTGTTGCCTCTTTGACCTTAAGTGACAAATGCTTTAGATTGGCATCTAAATATTCAACCATGGCGTGATTCGCACCTTTTTGAGGACCAAAGACATAAGCAGCACCTTCGATGCCATAAAGGGGATTATCGATATCGCACATGGTGATAAATTCAATGTGTTGAAGACGGGGATCCATGCCACTTAAGTCTATGGATTCGATCATATGAAGCGTACCGCCAGTGGGAATAAAACTCATCTTTTGTTGGTTGTAGAATTTAGCCCCTAATGCTGCAGCACACCCACATCCACCATCGTTGGTTGAACTTCCCCCTAAGCCTAAGATAATTTTTTCAACACCATGGTTTAAGGCATCTAAAATTAACTCACCGACGCCGTAGGTCGTTGTAAGCGCAGGATTTTTTCGATGCTCCACTAGAGGAAGTCCTGCACACGCAGCCATTTCAATCACTGCAGTCTTTCCTTGATCGATGATGCCATAAAAAGATGTCATCGTTTCAAAGTAAGGATTTTTCACATCAACAAACACTTTCTTACCAGGAAGTCCTTGTAAAAAGGCATCGACACTTCCCTCTCCACCATCAGCAACGGGGAGTGTTTTAGTGATTGCTTGAGGATCAACCTTCAAGATTTCTTCTTGGATGATTGAACAAACGTCAATCGACGATAACGTTCCTTTAAATGAATCCGGAATAATTAAATAAGTCTTCACTGGTTAACCCCCTTTCTTTTGATGTCTAATGAAAAGAGACTATCGCAGGATAACCTCTTTTCATCATAACATGCTTATAGGAAAATCAAACTGATGAGAAGAATACCGATAATAGAACCAAGACCTTCAATAAGTGTACCAAGGGTTTGTGTTTTGTACCCTTGATCAGGTGTCATACCACTCATATTGGTGACCACCCAGAAGTAAGAGTCATTGGCATGACTGACCGTCATTGCTCCCGCACCAATCGCCATGACAACAAGCGCTGCTGCGAGAGGTGTAGTAAAGCCTAATGCGGTCATTAAGGATGCTGGGTCTGTATATAAACCTAACATCGCTGACGTCGTCACGATAGCAACCGTGGATGAACCTTGAGCGATCTTAAGGATTGCAGCGATGGCAAATGGGAATAAAATACCCATCACCTTGAGTGCATCCGCACTACCTTTAACATAGTCAACGACACCTGCTGCAGAGATCACACGACCTAAGACACCACCAGCTGCGGTAATAAAAAGGATAGGACCGACAACTTTTAAGTTTTCATTGGTAATATCATAAAACTTATTGAGTTTACCAGTGACTTGAAGTAAAACGATACCAAAGATCAAACCTAAGGATAACGCGAGAATGGGATGACCTAAGAAGCCAAAGACTGGAGAGGTCCAACCAAGCACATTCGCTAATGTACCTAATGACATAGCTAAGATAGGAACGATAATGGGTGCAAAGGATAGCCATGCATTAGGAAGTTTTCCGTAGCTTGCCTTGAGGGCATCAAACGCTTCTTGAGCAGCATTCGGATTAACATCATCGTCTTGATCTTCTTGAACTTTAACTTTTTTACCGATGTATAATGCGAAGAAGTAAGCGGGAACTAATGCAAAGATGGAAACTAACGCACCGATACCAACGACGAGAAGCAAATTATCCGCAAGACCCACATTCGCTGCTGCGGCAATTGGACCCGGTGTAGGTGGGATAAACACGTGTGATGCATAGAGCCCTAAGGATAAAGCTACAGCCATACCGACAGAAGACTTCTTCGTAATTTTTGCCATCGATTTACGAATAGGATCTAAGATGATGAAGCCTGAGTCACAAAAGACGGGAATAGAAACAATCCAACCCATGAGCATCATCGCGAGTTCAGGATGTTTTTTACCAACAACCTTGACAACAGCATCTGCAATCGTTAATGCTGCACCCGTTTTTTCAACGATGAATCCGATGAGTGCGCCAAGAATAATGACAATACCGATACCTTGCATGGTACCACCAAAACCAGCTGCGATCGTCCCTGGGATATCCTTGATGGGAAGTACAAAGAGTCCGAGTATAATTGAGATCAAAAGGATCGAAATAAACGGATGAACTTTGAACTTCGAAATCAAGAGAATCATAATGACGATGGCGACAAGTAACGCAATAATAAGCCAAATACCTGTTAACACGACATATTCCTCCAATGTTTTCTAAAATTCTAAATTCATTATAACAAGGATGAATGCGCTTTCCTATGGGTCGAAAAACAAAAAAAGGCACCAATGTTTGGTACCTGTAACAATGAAATGTTGAGTTATGAGTGTTTGAGTGAGTCGAAAATCTTAATGGCTACCATAAATAAATAGGATTTTGAGAGTTTTCTGGGATCATAAGATGTGAGTTGCTCAATCTTATTGAGACGGTATTGGAGTGTGTTTTTGTGGATAAATAAGCGTTCTGAAGCAAGCTTGATTGATCCTTCTGCTTGATAGAGCGTTCGAAGTGTTTCAATATGGGTACCAATGTCATGCATGGATTCCTTGGGAAAAAGATTTTCGATAAACTGAATACGATCGTTTTCACTCATCCGTGTAATATATAGATCAAAGTTCAAAGTGTCAAAGATGGTGATGGGTTGATCAGACTTTAAAGATAACTGAAGGGCAAGGTTCGCATTCTTAAATGAGCGAGCAATAGGCTTTGGCGTATTGGAGTCCATACCCACGTGGACATCACACTTAAAGTTTTCTTTAATCGTCGAATAAATTTCTTTTGCGATTTGTGTCATTTCATGATCCTCAAGTTGATTGAAAACACCGATGTAAAGCGTCGCTGTACGAAAGAGAAAGGCTTGGGGAATAGATTTTAAATAATTGCGAATGCGATGTGAGATATTCGTTTGAATTTGGTCAGAGACAATCGTATGATCCGAGGAGCGTAAAGCAAAGACTAAAACTCGCTTTGGTGATTTGACATCAATACCAAGGGAAATCGCACGCGCTTGAAATTCATCGGGGTAATTAAGTTCATAACGACCGAAAATCCATTCTTCTAAGAAACGATCTCTTGCTTTTTGTTCGATGGTGGATTGTTCTCTTACGTAGGTATCAAGAAGAAGAATTTCTGTCATTTTTTTGATGATTTGCCCATATTTATAGACAAGGTCATAATTGCCGGTCATCCCGATGACACCGATGATTTCATTGTTGAATTCGATGGGGAGGTTAATCCCGTTTTTCGCACCTTGATATTCACTATCATTGACAATCATGAGTTCATTAAGTCTCTCGGTTATGATTTTTTGTGCACCCCCATGAAATGTTCCAATACGTTTAGGGTCTGTGCTTGAAATGATCATTCCTTGGGTATCCATGATGTTGATGTGTTGTTCAATGATCTGCGAGAGTTGTGAGACGATTTGGTCAGCAATCGATTTAGAGAGTAACATAGCATAACCTCGTGTGGTTCGTTTAGTCTCATTGTAGCACGAGATGAACAAAGAAAAAAGAACTTCCTGCACATGCAAGAAGTTCTCAATGACTATTCAAGATATGTGACTCTGTTCTTACCGAGGAATTTACTCTTATACATCGCTTGGTCTGCTCGATTGATAGCAGCCACCAAAGGCTCTTTATAATGTCTTAAGGTCACACCTAAGGAAATTTGATAATTTAAAGAAAGTTCATCTCTTTCAATCTTGGTATTTTCAACGAGAACTCTAATTTTTTCAGCAAGTATTGTCAATTTTTCTTTAGAACTATCGGGTGATAAGATTAAGAATTCTTCACCACCATAACGTATAACCAAATCATTTAAATGAACAGCATTCGTTAGTGTCTTCGCGATGTTGATCAGTATACGATCGCCAAATTCGTGACCGTAAGTATCATTATAGGATTTAAAGTTATCAATATCGATAAAAATGACTCCCATGCGTTGCATTTCACCTTGATTCAATTCGAGGACGGGATCACCAGTTTCAAGAATTTTTCGGTTATGGACTTTAGTGAGTGGATCCATAAGAAGTTGTTGTTTATAAAAATGGATGACCTGTGTATCTTCTTGGGGAATCACAGGGGAAAACACCTCAAGAGCACCGATGACTTCACCATTCTCTAACATAGGCATCGTCTTCACATGAACTTTTAAGCGGAAACCATCTTTATGTCTCAAATAGACATAAGCTTCAGTATCAATGTTTTCTTGAATCGACCGATGAAGTGGACATCCGTTGAAACAAAGAAGTGAACCGTCTTCGGCCATATGATTAAAGATGTTGTCAAAACAATGACGACCCGTCACATATTGGCGATCAAAACCTGAAAAATGCTCTGCAGCTTCGTTATAGTAAAGAATCTTTCGGTTTTTATCGACTAAATAAACACCTTCATTAAAATGTTTGAAAATGCGGTCAAATTCTTCAAATGTAATCATGGTTGCCACCTAAATAAATCTTTCAAAATTATTACAAGGATAGGATAACATATCCAACCAAGAAATCCTATGGACTCTTGAAAGAATTAAGACAAACTTAATAAACGCAAAATATAAATAAAAAAATAAACGCGAGCATCGCGCTTATTTAGAAATCGTGATGAGAGCATAGATTGCAGCAATAATACTCAAAGGTATGGTTATGCCACCCAAGTATCGTGTGATTGTGATCGAAGACTCACGAAGTGGTATGCTATTCCGCCAAGGTCTTCCCTGCATCCACCCTCTATAACTTATATATCGCAAATAACTCTCTGGAGCAAGCAACATCCAAAGGCCCCAACCCACACCTGCAAGACCTAATAATGGAATCCCAATATAGGCATAAATCATCGTTAATTCCCCCTTTTTATTTAATCATAGGATAACATGTTTTTATCAATAATGCGATAAATCATTGACACTTCTTGTTTTCTCTTGATCGACATTTTATTCTAGAAGAAACTCATGTTATACTAATAACGTACATTAAACAAGGAGAACGAAGATGAAACACGAAAAGAATATCCCAACCCAAGTAGGTCCTATCGAACGCATTACATTTGAAAGAAAACACATGGAAGTGACGTTAATATCCTATGGTGCTGCTGTTTATTCCATTAAGATAAAGGGGAAAGAAGTTTCCGTTAGACCTGAAGAACTCAATGATTTCTTAACATCAGATTTTGATTATGGAAAGACCATTGGACGTACTGCAGGAAGACTGATTGCTCCATCCTATGAAATCGATGGTATAAGTTACCCTGTAAAGCCTTATCGTTCTGATAAAACCAAACTTCACGGTGGGGCTACTGGATTTTGTTTCCGTCATTTTTCAGTCATTGATGTGAAAGAAGATGAACACCTCTCTTCTGCAACTTTCCGTTATATCAGTGCGGATGGTGAAGAAGACTATCCAGGAGAACTTACGCTTGATGTCATCTACACGTTAGATAATCATATGAATTTCCGTATCGACTATCGTGCAACTACGACCAAAGATACACTTTGCAGTATTACCAATCATTTATATTTTAATCTTGCTGGTTATGGCGACATTATGGATCATGAACTTCAGGTGAATGCGTCTCATTATATTGAAGGTGATAATGATGGCATTCCCTTAGGAAAAGTTGATGTCAAAAAGACAGCTTTCGATTTGAGAAAGTTATCCAATCTTGGATCAAGAATTCGCTCCATCATGGAAACACCTGCGATGGGTTACGATCATCCTTGGTTATTTGATGATAAAGTAGGGTATGCAAAACTCGTCGATCCTACTAAGCAGTTAAGTCTTGAACTCACAACCGATTACCCTGCGGTGGTTATTTTCACCCATAATTTAGTTTCACCAAGCACACTTCCTAGTGCATATGGCGATGGTGTGTACTCATCTTTGACATTGGAATGTGAATACGAACCAGGTGGCATTCACTTTAAAGATTTCAACTCAGCGATTTTGAGAAAAGAAGATACGTATCAGCACTTTATCAATTTTAAATTTCATCTTCACAACAAAATATAACTCGTCTAGAGTAAGAGGTAAAAATTTAACATCAAATCAGGACTTGGGGGGGATTTAAGTGAAAATCACATATTATTTTATGGGATCACGCAATCGAAAAATATCACGCTATTACCGTATGATTAATGCATCAAAACGTATGTTTGGATCCATCGATCAAGAAGACACCAAGACAAAGATGGATCATGGTCATAGCGAGATGAACCAAAGATTTAGTCTGGCGATGATGATTCTTTTTTATGTTTTTATCAATAATGATGGTATTCTATCTATGAAAGAACGAGCAGGTATCAATAAATTAGCAAAAAAAGCTCGACCCTATTTGTCTTTAGAAGATATTCAATCAATTTATCAATATCAATCAAAAAACATGACGAGTGATGATATTAAAGCATTCATGAGTCAAAAACATATCGAGCGAGCAATATTCGATCAAGCAATCTATCATTTAAGATCGACCATCAAGATATCAACAAAAAATCAGTTTTATATTCAACAATTAAGAGATATCTTAGGATATCAATTATAAAAAAATAAAGGGGGAAAAGTATTATGATGTATCATCGACACCGAAGAGGCGGTATCTTCAATTCATATCGCAGAAAAGTATTGTTTGGATTAATGACAAAGGGGAGTCAAGTTGATTTTGTTGAAGCACCTAAAGCACACATTCATGAGGATGAAACACTTGATTATTGGGAAGATGCTTTCACGAAAAACAAAACAGAATTATCTGCACTATTATTAGTCTTTATCTTATTTAATAATGATGGGAAAATCAGTCGTACGGAGTATCGACAGATTAAAGGCTTTATGAAAGAAAATATGGAACATTTAGGCGAAAGAGTTAGACTTGATTTAGCGGGATATATGACCAATGGCTTGAGTGATGAACGTTTCATCGATATATTTACGCAAAAGAAATACACCCTACAACTCTTTGATCAAGCTAAAGCTACGATTAAACCATTTTTTCAAAACGATGGGAAGACACTGTTGATGATGGAAAGATTGAAAGAGAAATTATCACCAGAAAATTCCATATATTAGATAGACGTTAAAGGGGGATACATATGCAACAACGTAGTGAAGATCGTTGGTCGGTCGCACCAAAAACAAACGCATGGCGAGGACACCACCGGCGGCGCAGTCTTGTAGGGAAGTTACTCACAACCAAACCTGAGGGATTTCATCCAGATGCGTATCACATCGTTCCAGAAAATGAACCTCTTTCCAATTGGAATGAGATTTATCAAAAGAATCGGGCAGATTTATCAGGATTACTTCTTGTCTATCTATTTTATGGAAATGATGGAAGAGTGACCTGGTCAGAGCATCGACGTATGAAAAAGTATTTAAAGAGTGAAGGAAAAAGAATATCCACATCGATGAGAATCAGCCTCGCTGGGTTCTTAGATCATGGATTTGATGATGACCGTTTCATTGAACTGTTCCTTCAAAAAGAATATACACTACCACTATTTGATGATGCGGTGAACGCGATCAAGCTCTATTTTAATGAAGACGGCAAGTATTTTTTGCTAGCTGAACGCTTAAAACAACGCTTAAAAACACAATAAAATCGGATGTAAACACTGAAAAGTCTTCAATTTTGAAGATTTTTTATTTTTTAATCATCTTTGATGATTAGCAATGAAAATATATGAAAATGCATTTTAGGTATTGTGTGACAAATAGTACTGTGTTATAATTGGATCGTAAGGAGGTTATCAGATGAATGCACAATTTAAACGAGGAATCATCGAATTATGCGTCTTATCCGTCCTTGTAGAAAAAGATACGTATGGTTATGAAATCATTTCACAACTATCATCATACATCGATGTGAGTGAAAACACGATTTATCCCATTTTAAGACGACTCACCTCAGAAGGATACTTCGAAACGTATTTACAAGAATCCACAGAAGGTGCACCAAGAAAGTATTATCAAATGACAGAAAAAGGATTCATCTACTATTTATCACTGCGTGAGGAATGGGATGCATTTATCGGTGGTGTCTACCACATCATTAATTTAGGAGGTAAGAAGAGTGAAGACATTTTTAAACGATTTAAGGAACGAATTGATTCATAACAAAGTCAATATGGAAGAAATTGAAGATATCATTAACGATCATCGAGAAATGATTGAAGAAGCGATTAGACAAGGCCTCACAGAAGAACAAATCCCCTTGCGTTTTGGTGATCCTAAAACACTAGCTAAAGAACTTGCTGATAACGCAAAAACTAATGATGCTTCAGAAGAAAGACGTCATGGAGAACAAGAAGATACCGATGAGCTAACGTTATGGAAAACATTGACACCAGATCAAGACTCACTAAAAATCTTCATCAATACCATTTCAGAAGATTATCGTGTTCAAGCATCAAGTGATGATAAGATTCGTATTTATTATGAAGGCAAAGGCAATATTGATCATTATACGGCCAGCTGCGAACATGGCGAATTCAAATTTGAAGCACCTAAATTCAGAGGTGGACTCATCTTCATGAGAAAAAGTGATGATCTAGACTTTGTGTTTGAGATTCCCAAAAACGTCAATATCACCGAAAGTAAATTTGTTAATTTAAGTGGTGATCTAAGCATTAAAAATATCAAAACTGAAAACTTTCAAGTCAACACAACCAGTGGTGATGTCATGATTGAAAGTTGTGAACTAGGACAAGCAAAATGGAACACAGTCAGTGGCGATTTATCAGTGAAAAATGTCACATTAAATGACCTCTCATCTTCACAGGTGAGTGGTGACTTGGACATGGAACATGCCGATATCAATGGTGATGTTCATATGAATACCGTGAGCGGTGATTTAAATTTCAAAGATGTTAAAGCAAAAAAAGTCGAGTTCAGTTCAGTCAGTGGCGATGTGGATGGTTCAGAGTTTTATCCTGAAGTCATTCGCTTCAAATCCGTAAATGGCGATCTATCCATCAGCAATAAAACCAAAACAAGCATCCATTTAGAAAAGGTGTCAACGCTCTCCGGGACAGTAGATGTAAATTAACGGAGGAAAAGATATGAAATTCACACTCAATAAGCAGAGTTTATCGTGCAAGGCAAATACCACATGGTGTATGTGTCATGAACTCTCAGATTATTGGATGACGCAATTATGGTCATTTGTTAAATAATCAAAACGTAGACAAGGTCCCCTAAGGGGATCTTTTTCTTTATTACTGATTGGCACGACAGGGGATTTGTGCTATAATTTTCTTAAAGTAACAAGGGGGATTTATGTAGATAAAAATAATTTTTTTCCTTAATCTTTTTATCTCACCCACATGTGATGAAAGGTGATGGTTTTATGCATATTTGGTTTGATACGGTGATCACTCAACAAGAGTTTTTCAAGGAACTCTATGATTTTTTACTTCATCTTGGGTATCAACCCAAACAGTCACCGACCAAAGACTTAATTTTTGTCTTTCAAAAGAAGGGAAAGAAAATCGCTAAGTTCTCGTATAGCTTGCGTTATGGACCTTCATTACACATGAAGTTTTATGCTAATCGAACTTACCCCTCTTATTTTCATGAAAAAGTAAGAGAAACCATGGAATCTTCATCCTTTAAATACACAGGGATGATTAAAGGAGCCATAGAGGGATTGGGGTATCGCTATCAATTCCCAGATGGTAGAAAATATTTCTTGTTTCATCGTGAGATGATTGATGTTGGACTTCCTCCCTCCTCGTTATTAAAGGATATTAAAGATCTTCTTCAAGTTCAGGATGCCCATTGGACGTTAGGTGGACAATAATCTACTCTTGTCAATCCTTTGAAGTTCGGCTACAATAGAAGAAGTAGACAAAATATAAAGAAGGTTCTTCATGAAACAGATATTTGATAAGTTTCAACATGAGGGCACGTATCTTACCCATGAGCGCTATGGCAGTGGTCATATCAATGATACCTATTTAATTACCTGTACCAACCCAGAAAGACAATATGTCTTGCAGTGGGTGAATCATCGCGTTTTTCATCATATTCCTGAGGTGATGATGAATATTGAACGCGTGACAGAACATATTAAACATCAATATCTTGAAGAAGGCATTGATCCTAAAGATAAAGTACTTTCCTTTATCCCGACATGGGAAGGGGGAAGTTATTACTTGGATGGCGAGGATCATTACCGTCTTTTTCATTTTGTTGAAAACTCGATTTCGTTTGAACAGGTTCCTCACCCCTCATATTTGGAACTTGCTGGTGAAGCTTTTGGTGAATTTCAAAAGCGATTGCATAACTTCGATCCCTCATCGCTATTTGAAACAATCCGTGATTTTCATCATACCCCTAAACGTTTTTCTGTTTTCAAAGAATCACTTCATAAAGCCATACCAGCACGTGTTTCTGATGCACAAGAATGGATTGATTTCGTTTTATCAAAAGAAGGATATGCCAATCTAATTACCAAGGGCATTGAAGAAAGAACCATCCCCTTGCGTGTGACCCATAACGATACTAAGATCAATAACATTCTTTTTGATAAGACTACTGAAGCGATCAAATGTATCGTTGATTTAGATACCGTCATGCCGGGAAGCTTACTCTATGATTATGGTGACGCGATTCGTTTTGGATGCAGCACAGCACTAGAAGATGAGACAAATCTATCCTTAGTCGATCTTGATCTCGTACGCTTTGAAACCTTTACCAAAGGTTTTATCCGTCCGTTAAAGGATGTGATGACCGAAAAAGAATTTGATTATCTACCCGTCTCCGCCATCATCATCACGTTAGAGTTGGGGATGCGCTTTTTAATGGATCATCTTTTAGGAGACATCTATTTCAAGATTCATCGAGAAAATCACAATTTAGATCGGGCGAAAAGTCAATTGACCCTTGTGAAACGCATGGAAGAAAAAATGATTATGATGACAAATATTGTCAGTAAATATCGGTAGAAGAGGTTAACATGGAACATTGGGAATTATATGACATCAACAGACAAAAGACAGGGAAAATCATCACACGTGGTGAAAAAGTTCCAGCTGGATATTATCATACCGTCGTCCACGTTTGTATCTTCAACCAGAAGGGTGAAATGCTCATTCAACAACGACAACCCTTTAAGCAAGGGTGGTCCAATTTATGGGATGTCACGGTAGGTGGAAGTGCAGTCGCAGGAGATACTTCCGTTCAAGCAGCAGAACGGGAAGTGTTTGAGGAATTAGGGTTGAAGATCTCTTTAGCAGGAGAACGTCCTGCACTCACTGTTAGTTTCTCGTTTGGTTTTGATGATGTTTATATCGTTTTAAAAGATGTTGATTTGAATGAACTTAGTCTTCAGATGGAAGAAGTTCAACAGGTCAAATGGGCATCACGTGAAGAGATCATGAACATGATTGATGATAAAACGTTTATCAGCTATCATAAGAGTTTTATCAACATCATCTTTGATCTAAATCTAACCAAGGATGTTCACTCCCATTTCAAAGATTATTAATTCAAAGGCGCAAGCCTTTATTTTTTTAGAATAGGTTTTCAAAACGTTTTTATTCGATGTATAATAGAAACAAAAAGCAACGACGATATGAAGATGATGACGAAGATAAGGAAATCGTTATGTCACGACGTCAAAAAGACAAAAATGAAAGTTTACGAAGACAATACGAGATCATCAAGACCTGGATGTCTTCTTTTGTCGTTACGGCAGTCGCTGCGGTTGCTGCTGTCACACTCATTCCTGCTTCACCTAAAGCAAGTATCATCAAAGCGGAAGCATTAACAAGTGAAATCACGTATCAAGTGTCTGTTACCGATCAAGACCACGCCCTTGATTTAGAGACACTTTTTGTCGTTTTGGAAAATCAATTAGAGTATTATGAAGTCCCTATCTCTTTAGGGGAGAGCGCAGGCTATTTTGATGAGCTTACCCCAAATACAGAATATCGATTAAGCGTTTATGGTAGTAAAGGTTTTGGTCAAGAAAGGTTAGATACGGTGGTTCTAAGGACAGAAGAAACCGTAGGTGGGGCCATTTTAGGGTATCAAGTTACCGGGGACTCTTTTGATCCCATCTATACGATTGATGTCAAGATACATGATCCAGAGTCCATCTATCAACAAGTTATCCTTTATTATGGATTCACTTGGGAACCGGAGATGCCCATTCAATACCAAGAAATCCTTATCACAGGAAGCTTCCAATCTGTTGAATTGATGCAAGTCTTCACGAGCAACCCCTTTCATGTCTACCTAGAAGGAATAACGAGTGAAGGTCCTCTTTTACTCGATGAGATGTGGATTACACCAGAATTCAATTTATCTGCATCACTTTACCTCGATCGAATCAATCACACAGAATTCTATCTCTCACTTTATCCAGATTCATATAACGATATTGATGTCATCTATCAGATTGAAGTGTATCAGAATAATCGCTTGATTCATGACTTCGATGTGATTCCCGATCAGGTCATGGGATTTTACCAGGAAGTTCCCATTTCAGGATTACAGGGAAATACCACATATACCATTATCGGTAAAGCATATTACATCAACCCTCAAACATTAAGAGAAGAAACAATCATCATCTATGAGGATGAAGTCACGACATTAGAAAGTTATACCATTGATTTTTCAATCGTTGAAGTGGATGGTTTCCTTGAAGTGATGATCACCGTCGTTGATCCCAATCACTATTTTCAAATCCCGTATTATGATGTGTTTGAACTGAATGGTGACCATCCGATGTATTTGGATGGTGACATCTTCGATTTCACACCATCCCTTAATAGTAAATCCGTAAGTTTCACCATTCCAATACCTGCCGTAGATAACTATCAAATCACGATCGGTATTCGGAACCAACAAAATTATCTTATTCGTCATATCCTTTATGACGACATTCATGAATAGGAGAGAAAACCCATGAACCAAAAAGAAAGATCAAAAAGAGAAAAGATTGAAATGATTGTGACCGCGGTGGTAATCGGGGTCTTCATCCTGCTCGGTAGTTTATCAGGCATATTATTTCCTGGTACAGCGTTTGCCAATATCATCGATAATTCGGTGGGCAAATTCTTTGATTTAATTGGCTTTTTCAAAAACAATTACGTGAATATTCTAGAAAGCGTCACCATTCTCGTGTTTGTTTGGATCTTAAACTTTATTCTGCTGTTTTTAGTTAAATTACTTACCAAAAGAGGGCAACGAGCAGAAACATTGGGAATCTTATTCACATCGATTGTGAAGTATATCAGTATCTTGATTGCGGGATTACTCATTTTATCCGCGTGGGGTGTACAAACACCGACACTCCTCGCTGGTGCTGGTATTGCAGGTCTTGCCGTATCCTTTGGAGCTCAAGGGTTACTTCAGGATGTCTTTGCGGGATTATCGATTATCTTTGAACGTCAATTTGTTGTCGGTGACATCGTCGAAGTGGGAACTTTCCGCGGAACCGTCAAACAGATTGGACCCAGAAATACGAGAATCCAAGATATCGCTGGCAATGTGTTAATTATCGCCAACTCAGATATTCGTGAGATAGTCAATCTATCGGTTGAACTTTCTGTCGCAGTGTCTGATATATCTGTTGAGTATGGTGCAGATTTAATCAAAGTCGAAGAAGCGATTAAAGAATACTTACCTGAAATCAAAAAAGCAATTCCCGACATCGTCGAAGGACCTATCTATAAAGGCGTCAATGCTCTAGCGGATTCATCGGTAGTTGTCAGGGTAGCAGCTAAATGTGAAGAAAAGAATCGCTTTGATGTGACACGTGCCTTAAACCGTGAATTAAAGCTCCTATTTGACCGAAAAGGCATCAATATCCCTTTCCCACAAGTGGTTGTTCACCAAGCAGGTAACAAAGAACACAAAGAATAAGGAGTGTTTGAATGAAACAAAAGATAAGACAATGGTTTAGTCTGATGCGTGAAAAGAATGCGAGAGGTATTCTCCTACTTTTTATCGTCTTATTTAATCTATTACTATGGATTGTCTCATCCCTTGTTGCTTATGTAATTGCCCCTGATCATTACGGAAATATCGTCACTGCGCTTTGGGCATCGGGCATCACGTGGATGTTAGAGCCTGGTTTTTATGATCCTGCAGTGCCGATTGCGATAAGAATTATCTCGATTATTGTCATCTTAACTTCCATGATAACTTTCACCGGTGGTATCATCGGTTATGTGGCGAACATCTTCTCTAGTATTATCGATAATGCGAAAAGAGGGAAGAATAAACTTCACCTCTATAACCATATTGTCATCTTAAATTGGAATCATAAAGCCTTAGAACTCATCGCCGATTATCGCTATGATGACGAAACGACAGCTATTGTCATTTTGAGTCATCACGATAAAGATGTGCTTGAAAATGAGATTAAACGAAAACTCTATGATGCCAAAGATGGAAATAAGAAGAAATTGTCAATCATCGTTAGAGAAGGTGAAGTCTTCTCAAAAAGAGATTTAATGAATATCTGTATCGAAGATTCAAAAACGGTCATCATTTTAGCTGATGAAAGTGAAGCCAATACACTCACCCATAAAGATATGCTATCGATGAAAACATTAATGCTTGTATCCAATCTTAAGATCAAACCCGAACAAACGATTTTGGTTGAAGTCAAAGAACAGACTTCGATAGGGCTGATCAATGATTACATCGCGAAGCATAGTGGATTAAACGATCAAATCCTACCTCTTTTACCCGATGAACTCATGGGTAGACTGATTGCTCAAACTTTACTCATGCCTGAATTAAATCAAGTCTATCATGAACTGTTGTCATTTGAAGGGGCTGAGTTCTATACCGTAAAAAACATGAAAGCGCGTGAATTTATGGAAACCCATCATCACGCCATCCCCATCTATCATCTTGGTGACACCCTCTATGTCCTATCGAGTGAATCCAAAGATATCGAATTGAAGCGAGAAGTTCCACTACATCATTATGAACCCCTGATCATCAATGATCAAACACGCTATCATGAAAAACATATCGTGATCTTTGGTAAAAATCAAAAATTACCGTATATCCTTGACTCGATTCGCCTCTATGAACGGGAGAACCATGTCAAAATTCACATCTCACAAATGGAATCGAATGAAGCTGTTGACATAAAGTCCTACACAGAGAGTATTGAACATATCGATCATATATTGATTTTATCTGAGGATAACTTAGATCCATCTGAATACGATTCAGAAGTTTTGGTCACCCTTTTGATGACGCAAGAACTTGCCAAAAAACATCAAGCACAGATCATCATCGAACTTTTAGATCCTAAACATTTTGACATTGCTCAAAGCTACAATGTACAAAATACGATTATCAGTAATGAGTACGTCAGCCGTTTGATGACTCAGCTTTCGAAAAATAGAAAACTTTATCCTTTGTTCATCGATTTACTTACCTATGATGATGAAAGTAGCGAGGATGAAACGTATGAGGTTTACGCGTACAAAGCGAAAGATATTATCAAGCATGCCTTTCCACTTTCCTTTTCAACCAAAGCTTTAGGAATCTACACCGTCTTCATGAGCGGAAATCAAGATTATATCTGGATTGGTACGATCAAAGATGGAAAACTCAATATCTTTAAAGGCAATCTTGATCAAGAAGAGCCCCTTACCATCAATGAAGATGATTTAATGGTTGTTATCTGTAAGTAAAGTGTCATAGCATACTTAATAAAAACTTAAGGACATTTTGACCATAGACCCCTTATTCATGATTGAATGAGGGGGATATTTACGGTATAATATGGGCTACAAGAAACTAATTAGGTGATTTCATGGAAACATCGATGGTAATCAAAATCAATCGTATCCTTTCATCGATTTTAAGAGGAGCAGTCATTGTCCTCCTTTTAGCATGGTTAACTTACCCACTTTTAAATGATGGTTACACTAATTATTTTGAGAGTGATGTATCAGAAAAGATACTCATTATCATGGGGATTCTCGTGATGATTACTTCTACGATTTGGATGCAATTTGATCGTCTCAGAGGGGGTATCTTAGGCGTCGTCGTCGTGTTCATGTTTGGAACTTTTCATATCCTTGACTATGTCATTTTCTCACATAATTTAATCACTGATTTTTATTTGATTGTTTCACTAACCCTTATTTTTTGTCACTTCTTTGAACAAATTGTCATCGGAAAAGAAATCGAACTTCAAGTCTTTAAAAAGAAGTTTCAACACCTAGAAAGAAGTTATGAAATTACGAGGGCGATGATGGGAGTCACTCCCCAAATGCTCCTTGATGATGATATCGATAAACTCTTGCAAAATATCTTAGAGATTGCCGTCAAGTTAGTTCCCAATGCGGAATCAGGAAGTATCTTGATTCACAAAGATGATGAATTTATGGAATTTAGAGCAGCCGTAGGATACGATTTGAACTTACTCAAAGAAGTGAGTTTGCGTTATACAGATACCTATCAATACCGCTTAGGTATGTTGTTAGAACCGACGGTGATTCGTGATATTAAGACCTTTAATGAAGCGAACCCAGAACGTAATCTTGCTAAAGAGTTTGAAGACAAAGATACTGCGATGGCAGCCTCCGTATTAACATGTGCGATTCAATTTGATAATAAGGTATATGGGTTTATTAACTTGGATAATTTAACAAATATTGAAGCCTTTGATGAACAGGATAAACTCCTGATCAAGCATTTAGCATCGCAGATTGAAATCGCGCTTAATAATCATCTCCTTGTTGAAGAGATTTATAAACTTTCACAGTATGATTCACTAACCGGTGCCTACTCAAGAGAACATTATGATAAAGCGATTCAATCGTTGATGAAGCATCAGGATGCAGCCATTTGTTTGGCTATTCTTGATGTCAATGATTTAAAAAAAGTTAATGATAGTTTTGGCCACTCTTCAGGTGATCAGTACTTGATTCACTTTGTTCAAATCGTGAAGCGCAATCTAACCTCGAAGGATACCTTTTATCGAACAGGTGGCGATGAGTTTGTCATCCTGATGCCGGAATGTAAGCTTCAAGAGGGAATTAAACGACTGGATAAAATTCATGAAGACGTTAAAAAATCACCTTTCTTTATCGATGGACAGTCCGTTCCCATTGAGTTCGGTTCCGGTGTCGCACACTACAAGGACGATCATGAAGATTTACAAATGGTGATACGAATTGCCGATAAACGCATGTATCAAGATAAGAGAGAACGTAAATACCTACCTTAAGAGAAGAGGAAAATTCCTCTTTTTTTACTCTTTGAAACTTTTTTCCAAAGATTAAACGATAAAATAACGGTGTAAATAACGAGAATGTTTTATTTTTAGGGAGAATATTATGAAAAAGTTCGTGTTTTTAGCACTGATCATGTGCCTATTTATCCTTTCTTCATGTGAAGATCAAGAGATTGAGTGTGAATCAGATGAACAATTAGTCGATGGTGTATGTGAACTTATCAAAACACCTTTTGAGCAGACGTTTGATAGGATGGCAGTCCTTGAGAACTATACGTTAGAGATCACCGTTCAACAACTCGCAGATGTTTATCAGATGGTACTTGAAGTCGATCAACAAAAAGCGACATTTGAAATGGATGGACAAAAGGAATACTATGTCAATCAAGACGGCACATGTACCTTCTATTATCCTGTTGGTGAAGGGTACCGCTTTGAAGTCATCCCCTGTGGTGAAAGTGAGTCAACTTATGACTTCTTTCATGCCTTTGAGGCATCATGGTTTCTAGAAGTTAGCGGAAAGTATTTCTTAAAAACTGAGTTTTATGATGAAGTTGCGGCACTTTTTCAATCTGAAATTGAAGGAAGCACCGTCGCGAACTTGGAACTGGTTTTAGGTGAGACTTACTTTGATGCCATTATCTTTGATGTCATCGTAGGTGATCTTTCTTATCGGTTTAATATGACGTTTGATCTGATTGGATCAACCGTCATCACACTCCCCGTGGTTTAGGAGGTCTATGATGAAAAAAATCCTTTCTTTATGTTTCATATTCATCCTCTTCTTAGCCTTTAGTGGTCAAACAGTTCGCGCAGAAATGCGTTTGACAACTTCAGTTAAAGAAACAAATTATGTCGATGGTGTCAGACATACGAAAATTGTGGGACAGTTAGAGTATGATGGTGTTGTCTCGAATCAAGTCATTAACTATTTAGGGACGAATGTGGCTACATTTAGCGATCTCAATGTGGTTGTCGGTGACAATTACAAACCCCATGATAGTTGGGGACGCGGAACCCTTTTAGGCCATATCGAAGATATTCATTCGCGTTATGATAATTATGAAGTCATTGGTGGTGTCAATGGCGACTTTTATAACACCTCACAAACCAATTTAAATGGACAACCTCAAGGCATCTATATCAGAAATTTTGAAACGATCGCCTCAGGTGTGGTATCATCGCGTCCTGCTGCAGGTTTCAAAGATGATGGAACTGTCGTCTTTGGTGTTCCCTGTTATCAAGGGTATGTACTCCTTGTTTATGATGAAGATGGTGCGTTAAAAGAAGAAGTTCCTGTGGAAAGAATCAATAATTTGCCCACCAGTAATGATTCAATCACCGTCTATTTTGATAACTACGATTTACCCATTTCAACCACCGCCAATAAAGTGGTGATTGAAGCGAAGGAAACGAAGATGGACGGTGTTCGATACTTCGGTAGTGGTATCTTCGATAGCCAAACCGATATCGATCTGACAGTGGAAGATCATACATTTGTCATCGTAGGTCATGATTTCAATGAAGACGAATTTATCACCGGAGTTGATTATGTTGTCGTTCAACGAAAACCAGGATGTGGCTTTGAAGATGTCAGATTTGCATTAGGTGTCTATGATGAACTCGTAACCGAAGGCATACCGGTAACCCATCTTGATTATGGTCTTGATCCTGAATGGAAACATCCAAGAACAGCCATCGGTCAAAAAGAAGATGGAACCGTCTTTTTCGTGACGGTAGATGGTCGAAATAAGCCACTCGGTATGGATGGTGTGAATTTGTATGAACTCGCCCAAATCATGGTTTATTTTGGTGCTTATCGTGCCTATAACATCGATGGTGGTGGCTCAACAACGATGGCGCTGAAAAATGAAGAAGGTACCTATGACATCATGAATACTCCTTCTGATGGAACCGTACGTGCGGTGACTAACGGTGTCTATATAGTGAGAGGCGAGCATATTCCAAGACCCAATCCTGTCGGTTTCCCTGATCCAAGAATCAAACTTGATCGTCCTATGAATCTTTATGTTGATCAAGCAGGTGACCTAAGATTTGATCCAATTCAACACAGTTTATCCTATATGGTCAGCATTAATGGAGAGCTTTTGGAAAATGACGACACATCCATGACTTTGGATCTAGCGCCAGGTGAATATGTGATCAAAGTGCGTGCGTTAGCCGATCAAATCAACTATAAGCATAGTGATTTTTCTGAAGAGTTTATCTTGATTGTGCGACCTGATAATATTAATTCGTTTATCGATGCACTCAAAGAATTTTTACTTAGAGAAACACAATCATCTTAAATGTATAGACAAGATAAAGATGATGCGATATAATATGATTGAGGTGCTATGATTGTCATGAATTCATTTACATTTAACCAACATCCTAAACATCATCTACCCCTAGATCCGGGATATCTCCCGATTGTTTTAGCGTTTGCAGCTTATCAAAAAGCAGTCAACGAAGATAAGAACTCGATAAAAGTAGGCATTGCCCTAGAGCGTAGCCAAGGGCAAATCGCCACCTATGAAACACGTGTTTTATCTGATGTGTGTTATCAGAAAGAAAATGTGGTCTATATTGAACGACTCGTTAAGACATTATTATGGCTTAAAGGAGGGTTTAGAGTTTATATTGGTGGTCCCAGTTACTTGGGAGAAGCCATAAAGTATATCTACTCCAAAGAAGGAGATAGAGCATTTGATCAAGCGTTCATGAGTCGAGTATATGAAAAACCCTTCGAAGTGATCATCACATCATATTTTCATCTACCCAAAGCCAATGAAGTCTCAAAACCTGTCGGTAGACATTTAGAAGGCTATCGCATTGGATTTGATGCGGGTGGATCTGATCGTAAAGTATCGGCGGTTGTGAATGGGAAAGCAATCTATTCGGAAGAGATTGTATGGCATCCTAAATTACACCATGACCCTAATTATCATATTGAAGGTGTCAAAGATTCATTGATGCGTGCAGCATCAAAGATGGAACGTGTGGATGCGATTGGTGTCTCAGCCGCAGGGATCTACATCGACAACAAAACGATGGTAGGATCGCTCTACATTCAAGTGAATGAGAAGGATTTTAATGATAAAATAAAGACGATGTACCTAGATATTGCCAAAGAAATGGGCGATATCCCTATCGAAGTCGCCAACGATGGCGATGTCACTGCGCTTGCAGGAGCGATGAGTTTGGACACAGATCAAGTCTTAGGGATTGCGATGGGAACATCAGAAGCGGCAGGCTATGTCGATGAATTTGGGAATATTACCGGATGGCTTAATGAGCTTGCCTTCGTCCCTCTTGATTTAAACCCTGAAGCGGAAATCGATCCATGGTCAGGTGATCGTGGCGTTGGTGTCGAATACTTTTCTCAAGAAGCGATCATTAAGTTGGCTAAAGCGGCGAAGATTGAACTTGAGGATGATTTATCACCCGCAAATAAACTTAAAGTTATTCAAGACATGATGGCGTATGGCGATCCCAAAGTAGAAGAAATATATCAAACCATGGGTGCTTATTTAGCCTATGGGGTTGCTTACTACAGCATGTTCTATAAAATCCATGTCGTGTTAATCTTAGGTCGTGTCACTTCTGGAAAGGGTGGCGAAATCATGCTCAATGTGGCTAATCAGATTTTAAGTGATGAATTTCCAGATCTTGCACAAACGATAAAGATTGTGCTACCGGATGAAAATAATCGAAGAGTGGGTCAGTCAATCGCTGCGGCTAGCCTTCCAGAAATCAAGAAGTGAGGGATATTATGAAACTGAACAAAGTTCAAGCATCATGGTACATACCGGACAATAAACCGTTCGATGAGGCGATTAAACGGACAACGCATATGTCGATTGCAGCCCATCAAGATGATATTGAAATCATGGCATATGATGGTATTTTGCAATGCCTTGGAAAAGAAGATGCCTGGTTTTTAGGCGTGGTTGTCACCAATGGAAGTGGTTCAGCACGCGATGGCATCTACAAAGACTATACCGATGAACAAATGATTGAAGTGAGACGTCTTGAACAGAAGAAAGCAGCCATGATCGGTGAATTTGGTGCGCTTGCCTTACTCGAGTATACCAGCAAGGAAACCAAAGATCCCAAGAATGAAGACGTCGTTGATGATTTAGAAAGAATGCTTTTACTAGCGCAACCCGACATCCTTTATACCCATAATCTTGCCGATAAACACGATACACATATCGGTGTAACAACCAAGGTCATCAAAGCATTAAGACGTATCCCTAAAGAACTACGTCCAAAGAAAGTCTATGGCTGTGAAGTGTGGCGTGATCTTGATTGGATGCTCGATGAAGAGAAAGTTCAATTTGATGTCTCAGGACATCCCAATCTAGCCCAAGCACTCGTGGAGGTTTTTGATTCTCAAATCGTTGGGGGTAAACGTTACGATGTAGCAACCATTGGTAGAAGAGCTGCCAATGCCACCTATGCGATAGCTCACAAAGTCGATCGTGCAGATCAGATCATCAACGCGATGGATTTAACACCGCTCATTGAAAATGACTCACTCGATATCACAGACTATACCACATCCTATATTGACCGCTTTAAAAAAGATGTCTTTGATCGAATTAAGAAAATGATGGAATAAAAGCCGCCTTGGCTTTTTTCTTTTTTATACGAACATATTTTACGAAACTTGAAAAAACAAAGGGCAAATCTTGGAAACTCTATTCAAGTTTCGTTATCTATGATAAGTTTATAGTGAGACATTCTTTCATCTAGAGGTTTACTTATGAAAATTATTACCTGCATTAAGCAAGTTCCCGCATCCTCCAATGTCCAAGTCGATCCCAAAACCGGGGTACTCATCAGAGATGGGAACAACGTCAAAATGAATCCTTATGATCTTTATGCACTCGAAGCTTCGTTCGAACTCAAAGAACGTTCTGCTGAGTCTTTTGTTCATGCGATCTCTATGGGGCCACCCGCAGCAAGTCAAGTTCTTTATGAAGCTATCTACATGGGTGCAGATGCTGGGACATTAATCAGTGATCGTCGCTTTGCTGGTGCTGATGTGTTAGCAACCTCATACACGTTAAGTCAACTGATCACGCATATTGGATCTTATGATGTCATCATTTGTGGCAAACAAACGACCGATGGCGATACCGCACAAGTGGGTCCTGAAATCGCGGAGTTTTTAGGAATCCCTCATACCCCATATGTCAAAGAAATCATTGAAGTTAAAACGCATTCATTAATCGTACGATCCGTATTCGATGAGTATGAAGAAATTATTGAAATTGATACCCCGTGTTTACTCACGATTGATAAAGGGATGAACACACCAAGGCTTCCTTCTTTTAAGAGAAAGCGACTCATGAAGGATACTTTGATTAAAATGGTCTCCCTTAAGGATCTTGATGATCAAAATCCTGAACATTATGGTTTATCTGGATCACCCACGCAGGTCGATGAAATCTTTCCACCCCAAAAACGAACCGAAACGAAACTTGTTCGTGGGACGAAACGTGATCTAGCCGACGCATTTTTTGCTGTCTTAAAAGACAATCGTTATCTTTAGGTGAATACGTATGGCATACATTAAAGTCAATAACAACAAAGTAACCCCTGAGGTTGCGAAAAAACTCATCGATCTATGTCCTTTTAACGCATTTGATTATCAAGATGCGTATCTTTCCATCAACGCTTCGTGCAAGATCTGTAAAGTATGTGTGAAAAAAGGACCTGAAGGGGTTTGTGAACTCGTCGAAACCGTCAAGCCTTCCGTTGATAAAAGTAAATATAAAGGCATCACCGTCTATATCGAGCACCATCAACGCATCGCTCATAACGTCTCCTTTGAACTCATTGGTAAAGCAAAAGAACTTGCCAAGAAGACAAAAGAACCTGTATATGCCTTACTTGTGGGTCATCGTGTCGATCATATCGCAGAGCAAGTCTTATCGTATGGTGTGGATCAAGTTTTTGTCTATGATCATGAAGCACTTGAGACATTTAATGTCGAACGTTATGCCCGTGTGGTTGAAGCCTTTTTCAAAAAATATCAAAATAACGTGATTCTATTGGGTTCAACCCCTTTTGGAAGATCATTTGCTCCACGTATCGCTGCCCGATTAAAAACAGGATTAACAGCCGACTGTACGATGCTTGATATCAAAGAAGATGGTGATCTCCTCCAAATCAGACCCGCTTTTGGGGGGAATATCATGGCGAAGATCAACACACCAAACCATCGACCTCAACTCGCGACCATACGTTATAAAATGTTCAAACTCCCTGAAAAAGAAATCCCCCATGGCACAATCTCGCATGAGTCCATTGATGGCATTGATCTTCCTGATCGTATTCATCTACTCAGTCGTTTAGATAAACCTCAAGTCAAAGATATTTCTGAAGCGGATGTCATCATCGCCGTTGGACGAGCATTTAAAAAAGAAAAAGACTTAGCCTTGATTGAACCCCTAGTTAAAAAACTTGATGCTCAAGTGGCTTGTACCCGTCCACTGATTGAAAATGGTTGGTTTGATGCGAAACACCAAATCGGCCTCTCTGGAAGAACTGTTAAACCAAAATTAATCATCAATCTTGGCATCAGTGGTGCAGTTCAATACATCGAGGGGATGAAAGAAGCGGATTTGATCATCTCGGTGAATCAAGATGAGCATAATAAGCTCTTTGATATTAGTCATTACAGCCTTGTTGGAGACCTTTATGAGGTTTTGCCAGAATTGAATAAGTTAATTGATAAGATATGGCAGGTGAATGTATGAACTACCATAAAATTGAACCTAAAGACATTGAAGCACTAAAATCAATCGTTGGACAAGAATCACTATTTACAGATAGTGCCATCGAACACGACTATGCCCATGATGAACTCCAAACTGTCCATCATATGCCAGAAGTTCATGTGAAAGTCAAAGATAAATACGAAGTGGCTAAAATCATGACGTATGCCTATGAACATACCATTCCTGTCACCGTTCGTGGCAGTGGTACAGGTCTTGTGGGTGCCTGCGTCCCCATCTATGGCGGAATCCTTCTTGATGTCTCAGGGATGAACCGTATCATTGAATTAGATAAAACCAATTTGACACTTCGCGTCGAACCCGGTGTTTTATTGATGGATATCTATGAACACGTCGAAAAAGAAAACCTGTTCTACGCCCCAGATCCAGGGGAAAAATCCGCAACCATTGGGGGAAATATTTCCACTAATGCAGGCGGTATGCGCGCCATCAAATATGGCGTCACCCGTGACTGGGTTCGAGGACTCGAAGTAGTGCTTCCCACGGGCGAGATGGTCACATTCGGAGGTAAAGTCGTTAAAAACTCAACTGGATACGGACTGAAAGATTTAATCATCGGAAGTGAAGGAACGTTGGGAATTATTGTTGAAGCAACGCTCAAGCTGATTCCCAAACCTAAGAAAACGGTAAGCTTACTCGTGCCATTTGCTTCAAGAGAAGATGCGATTGCTGCTGCGCCACAACTGATCATGCATCATGTGCTCCCTACAGCACTCGAATTCTTAGAAAAGCAATCACTACAATACTCTGAAGAGTTTTTAGGCAAAAAGATTCCGCATAACAATTATGAAGCATATCTTCTCATCAGTTATGATGGAAATAACGAAAAAGCGATCGATGAAGATATTGAAACCGCGAGTGCACTATGTATGGACAAATATCATGCACTTGATGTATTTTTAGTCGATACCGAGGAGCGAAGAAAGAGCGTATGGACGGTTCGTGGTGGTTTTCTTGAAGCGATTAAGGCATCCACGTCTGAAATCGATGAGTGCGATGTCGTTCTCCCACGATCCAATATTGCCAATTTCTTAAATTACGTTCGTGATGTTGCCAAACAACTCGACATTAGAATCCCCTATTTTGGTCATGTCGGTGATGGGAATCTCCATATCTATTTTTGTAAAGATCACATGGATGATCACACATGGCATGAAAAATTAAAAGTAGGTTTTAATGCGCTTTATGAAAAGGCATTCTCTTATGGTGGACTTGTGTCCGGTGAACACGGCATCGGGTTTGCTAAAAGAGAATATATGAAAAAGCAACTTGGGGAAACGCAACTTAACATCATGCGTGGAATTAAAGCATCGTTTGACCCCAAGCATCTTTTAAATCCCGGAAAAGTCATCTAAAGGACATTCATTTTTTTCCTTTCAAAATGATGGATAATCCCATCCAAAAGATGGCAGGCGATGGCTTGCCATCTTTTGTTAGAAGAAGTAAAGCGCATACATTTACTATAGGTAAAAACAGATAAACAATGATATAATAGTCTTGCAAGATTTCGTTGGTGAGGTGATTGGATGAGCGTGATGCTAAATATGCTTAAGTATAAAGAAGAACTCAGCATGGCAGAACGTGTTGTTTTGGACTACCTGATTGAAAATAAAGAAACGATTAAAGATTTTAGTGTGGAAAAAATTGCTGAAGCCGCGTATACCTCTCCTGCATCTGTGGTACGGATGTGCAAAAAATTAGGGTATAAAGGGTTCAAAGATTTTAAAATAGATTTTATCTTAGCGAATGCCAAAGTTGAAATTCCCGAAAATAAAGAATATGTTGATGTTATTTTAGGTCGTGATGAACACTGCGGTCGCAGTGCCATTGAAAATAACATTCGCGTCTTGGAAGATACATTGAAACTCTATGATGAAGAGATTACAAAACAAGCCGCTGAGCTCATCATGAGTGCACGGAAAATTCTCATTTTTGGTAAAGGATCTTCCTATCTTGTCTGCAAAGATTTAGAGATGAAACTAAGACGTATCAATAAGTTTTGTATCGCCCAAGGTGAGTCTCATGAACAGCTTGTCGATGCGTCATTTATCAATCAAAAAGATGTCATTATCTTTATTTCAAACTCAGGGAAAACCAAAGAAATCGTCAGTGCAGCACTTTTGGCGAGAGAAAATAAAGCCAAGATTATTTCCATTACCAAATTGGGATCTTCCATTTTAGCGGATTTATCTGATATCGTGTTATACACCTCATCATTAGAAGGTGAATTTAGAAGTGGTGCGATGACCTCACGTATTTCTCAGATGTGTGTTGTGGATGCTTTATTCGCCCATTGTGCATATACCGACATCGATCGTTCGGTACGAACCCTTGAGATGACGTACAAAACATTCAAAAAATTTAAACGTTAACCTAAAGCGCATGAATCTCATGCGTTTTTTCATGAATGAGGTGTTTTTTCTCATAATTGAAAAAATCAACCATAACGTTGAACAAAACTTACGGTTAACCTACGGTTGTTTTATAATAGAGGTAGATCGAGGTGGTTGTCATGAAGGACATGGCAGTTGGCATCATGAGTGGCACCTCATTGGATGGGATCGATGTTGTTATTGCATCCATCGATGGCTTAGGCAAGTCAACGACGGTTGAACTCGTTGCATTCGAGACCTTTCCATTTGACCCCCTTTTGAAAAGAAAAATCATCGAAGCATTAAATCCCAAGCATTGTAGCCTAGAATTAATCACCAGTTTGAATATGGAATTAGGCTACGCTTTTGGTTTTGCTGCAAAGTCATTATGCGCTAAACAAGGGATTCCTCTTGAACAAATAGCCTTTGTAAGTTCCCATGGCCAAACGCTATGGCACATCAATGAGGACAGTAAAGAGTATGTGCGTTCATCCCTTCAACTGGGTGATGGTGCTGCCATAGCATCTATCATGAAGACAACGGTCATCACCAACTTTCGAAATGCAGATATCTCCGAAGGTGGCGTAGGTGCACCGCTTGTTCCTTATGTCGATTACATCCTCTATCGGAAAGAAGATAAAACACGTGTTCTGCATAATATCGGTGGCATTTCCAATGTGACCGTTATCCCTAAACATGCGAAAGAAAGTGATGTCTTCGCCTTTGATACGGGTCCAGGAAACATGATGATTGATGAGGCTATGCAAACACTTTATCAACGTTCCTATGATGCAGATGGAAAGATCGCATCCTCTGGACAACTCATTTTCGCATTGATGAACGAATTGATGGCTCATCCCTATCTAACGATGTTGCCTCCAAAATCGACAGGAAGAGAAGTCTTTGGTGTTCACTACACGAAAAAACTCATCACCTTATATCAAAACGAAAAGCCTGAGGATATCATTCATACCTTATCGATGTTTACGGTTAACTCAATCGTCTCACAATTCAAATCATTCATTCTTCCTAAGCACAATGTCGACGAAGTCATCATCTCTGGCGGCGGGATGCATAATCAGTTTTTAGTGAATGAACTTAAAAAGAAACTCC
Source organism: uncultured Acholeplasma sp. (assembly GCA_937868795.1). Classification (GTDB taxonomy): domain Bacteria; phylum Bacillota_I; class Bacilli_A; order Acholeplasmatales; family Acholeplasmataceae; genus Peloplasma. Next base: position 19,649 of record CALMNM010000094.1, on the reverse strand, counting down.
CTGAAATGAACTTCTTACCCATAGAAGCGATCAGTGGTCATACTGATGCAAAAGAAGCATTAGCATTCTTAATTTTAGGACACGAAACTCTTCATCAACACCCGAGTAATTTACTTAGTGCTACAGGCGCGAAACGAAAAGCGATTTTAGGTCAAGTGACGTATTATCATAAAGAAGAGGTTATATCATGATTTTAGCCATCGATGGTGGAGGAACGAAAACAGATCTTGGGATTTTTGACCGTGAAGGTCATATCCTTTATCGTACGATCGGTCCAGGATGTTCCCATCAATCCTTAGGGATTCATACCTACGAAGAAGTGATCAACATGTTGCTAGATGAAGCTTTAGCTGCATTAAGCATCACAAGAGAAGATCTAACCTATGCCCATTTGGGATTAACAGGTGCAGATACCGTCGATGATTTTGATAAATTAAACCGTGCAACGAAACATCTATTAGGGCAAGTGCCTTTCACACTTGAAAACGATGCATGGTTAATCTTAAGAAGTGGTTTAAAAGAGCCTCATGGAGCTGTTTGTATCTCTGGAACTGGGACCAATGCAGCAGCCATTCATAAAAATGGTCAATCTGCAATTCTTAGAAGTTTAGGGTTTATATTAGGCATTTATGGGGGCGGTCTTGATATCGCAAGAGAAGCTTTACACTTCGCCTTTCGTGATGATGAAATGTCCTATAAGCCCACCAAATTAAGTCAAGAGATACCTAAACTTTTCCACCTTGATTCCATGGAGACCATGGTCCCCTTACTCTATCCGAAAAACGTCCTTTCTCGAGAACAGCTCGGGATGATTACGGGATTAGTCTTTGATCTTGCCGATCAACATGATGAGGTATGTGAAGAGATATTGGAAAAGATCGCGACCTATTTAGGTCATCAGACTGCAGGTGTCATCAAGCAAATACATGCTGAAAACGAGGTTTTTCCTGTAGTCATCGGAGGACGTGTCTTCAAAGATGGCAATCAACGGTTTAAAGATCAAATGCTTGCTATTCTCAAGATGGAAGTCCCTAAAGCGTATTTGATTACCCCTAAGTATTCTCCGATGGTAGGTGCGTATCTTCGTGCACTTGATCATCTCAAAATCGAACAAACCAAGATGATTGAAAACAATCTCAAGGAGAGTGGCGCATTATGATGAAACAAGGTTTAAAAATTGTCACCATCGGTGGTGGCTCATCCTACACACCCGAACTGATCGAAGGATTTATTAAGCGATATGAAGAATTGCCGATTGCTGAAATCTGGCTTGTCGATATCGAAGCCGGTAAAGAAAAATTGGAGATTGTTGGTAATCTTGCTAGACGTATGGTACAAAAAGCAAATCTCCCCATTGATATTCACCTTACCCTCAATCGCAGAGAAGCCCTTCCTAATGCAGATTTTGTCACCACACAATTTCGTGTAGGACAACTCGATGCGAGAATCAAGGATGAACGTATTCCAGCCAAATACGGCATGCTCGGTCAAGAAACCAATGGGGCAGGTGGTGTCTTTAAAGCCCTTCGTACGGTTCCTATCATCTTTGATATCATCAAGGATATGAAAGAACTTTGTGAACATGCTTGGCTGATTAATTTCACAAATCCTGCGGGTGTCGTGTCAGAAGCGGTGTTCCGTTATGCTGAGTTTGATCGCTATATTGGCGTGTGCAATGTACCCATCAATATGACCATGCATTTCTCTGATGTTTTAAATGTTAAAGCAGACAAACTTGTCCCTATTTTTGCTGGGTTAAACCATCTTTCTTTCGTGTTAAATGTCTTCCATAACAAGAAAGATCGACTCCCTGAAATTATGGACAACATAAAAGAAAAACAAATGACGATGAATAACATTGATCCACTCGCCTGGAGTTATGAATTTATGCAACAACTCGGCTGTTATCCATCTCCCTATTTGAAATATTATTATTTCTACGAAGAAATGTTTAAGAAATTTATGGATTCATATGAAAAACACGAGACACGTGCTGAACTCGTAAAAGCCATTGAAGAACGACTCTTTGAACAGTACAAAGATCCTAATCTTAAAGAAAAACCAGCGGAACTTGAAAAACGGGGCGGCGCGTATTATTCAGACGTCGCTTGCAGTGTCATCTCTTCGATTCATAATGACAAACGCGATTATCAAGTCGTCAATACGGTGAATAATGGTCACATCAAAGACTTACCTGATGGGTGTGCGATAGAGATCACCTGTCGTATCACCAAAGATGGTCCTATCCCTGTTCATATTGGTGAACTCCCGGTACAAATTAGAGGACTGATCCAACAGGTGAAAGCCTATGAAGAATTACTCGTTGATGCGATTTATGAAAAAAATCTAGCAAAAGCTAAGCTTGCTTTACAAATGCATCCGATGACCCATTCCATCGTTTCTGCCCAAAAGGCATTTGATGAATTAGTTATCGCTCATGCTCCTTATCTTACCTACTACAAGGAGAATTGATTATGCCCATATATCATCCTGACGGACATGTCATTCATCATTTTGGAACAGAACAACCCGTCGAAATTCCAACGATCTATCACCCAAAACCTTTCCGCGCATTTTGGGTATCCAATGTTGTCAATATTGATTTACCAACAACTGAAGACATCAAATCCTATGAACAAAAAGTCATCCGTATGCTCGATACAGCGGTTGAATATCATATGACTGCGATCCTCTTCCAAGTGAGAACAACCAATGACGCGTTTTATCGTTCAGACTTAAATCCCTATAGTCGTTATTTCACAGGAATTGAAGGTAAAGAGCCCCCTTATGATGTTTTAAAGTGGATCATAGAAGAATCCAAAAAGCGTGGTCTAGAGTTTCATGCGTGGTGTAACCCCTATCGAATTTCTTTGAATGGGAATATTCCCAAAGAAGAATATTTAAAGACCTGTGATGAAAAGAACTTTGCGAAACGTCATCCTGAACTCATTGTCAAAGATAAGAAAGGACAAATCATCTTAAATCCCGCTAGGGATGAAGTCAAACAGTTTTTAGTGGATTCCATGGTGGAATTAGTAAAGAACTATGACGTCGATGGAATACATTTTGATGACTACTTTTATCCCTATGCCGGACTTGATGATGTTGAAAATGACTTAAGAGATTATGAATATAGAGAAAATAAAGCCTGGTCACTCGGTGATTTTAGACGCCATCATGTGACAGATGCGATGGAAAAGATCTATCATGCAATGAAACAAATCAATCCAAAATTGCGTTTTGGATTATCCCCTTTTGGCATCTGGAAAACCAAATACAGTGATCCCATGGGTGCGAATGTCGATCCCCATTGTGGGGAATGTTATTACGGTCAGTATGCCGATGCGTATGACTGGGTCCAAAAAGGCATTATCGATTATATCGTACCGCAAATCTATTTTGACTTTGGTCATAAACTAGCCCCTTTCGCAGACATCGTCGACTGGTGGGCAGATGTCTGCAAAGACCATCATGTCGATCTTTATATTGGTCATGGTGCGTATCGACTCGGCACAGATGGTAGATATTTAAATCCCATGGAAGTCGTTGATCAAGTGAAGTATGCCAATCAATATGAAAGCGTGAAAGGTAATGTCTTTTTCACGTTTAAGACATTTATCGATACCGACAAAGCAAAAGAAGGTATGACACACTTAAAAGAATTATTTGTAGGAAGGATTACTGAATGAATAAATTAAAATATGGATTACTCTCCATTTTCATCTTGTTTGGTCTATTCTTGAGTGTTGGGATCTTTAGTGAAGCAGCATCACTGGTTGTTTTAACACGCTCAGGTGTCACAGTGACCCATTATAATACAACAGATCCAGTGATGATTCCTGATAGCTACAGCGAAAGTCAAACCGAATTTCGTGGTGTATGGGTAGCGACTGTTTATAATTTAAACATGCCACTCCATACGAGCGAAGCACAATACAAATCTGCTTATGAAGCACTCATTGCCAAAGTAAAAGCGAAACATATGAATGCGATCCTTTTTCAAGTTCGCCCAAATAATGATGCTTTTTATCAGTCATCATATGCACCATGGAGCCGCTGGTTGACAGGAACTGAAGGAACCAGCCCTGGATGGGATGTCATGCAATACATGATTGACTACGCACATTCACAAGGCATTCAATTTCATGCGTGGATGAATCCTTATCGGGTACAAAATTCCTCAGCAAGTAAAACATCGATGCTCTCGGCGCTACATTCCACAAACTTTGCACGAATTAATCCTAATCTCGTGATTGCGGGTAACCCCAACTCAGAAGGTGTTTATCCCTATATCTTAAATCCGGGTGAACCGGCGGTTAAAACGTATATCCGTAACGTCGTCACAGAACTCATCACATTATACAACGTGGATGGAGTTCATTTTGATGACTACTTTTATCCTTATTCTGGTTTATCAAGTGATACAGCAACGTATGATACCTACAAATTGCCTGGTCAATCCATTGGTGATTGGCGTAGAGAAAACGTCAATGATGTCGTTCGTGGCGTCATGGAAGATGTGGTTGAATATAACACGTTAAATGACACCGATATCCGCTTTGGAATATCTCCCTTTGGTATTTGGCAATCTCAAGGTGAAGGATCAAACACCTCCACAGGCACCTCTGAATCTTATTATGATCAATACGCCGATAGCAAACGATGGGTCGAAGAAGGTTGGCTTCATTACATCATGCCCCAAGTTTATTGGAGCTTTCAACACGCCACCGCACCCTATGCCGATGTCGTGGATTGGTGGGCATCCGTGGTTAGAGGTACAGATGTTGACCTAATCATTGGTCATGGGGCACATAATACAAGTTGGGCAACCGATGAGCTTCAAGTACAACTTAGATACAATCAAAAACATCCTGAAATCAAAGGATCCTCGATGTATTCTGCAGCCTACTTAGAAAGTGCACAGATGACGTTAGTGGGAAATACTTATTGGACAGAAACACCTTTAAATATGTGGCCTGAAAGTGGAGTCCCTAATCCAGAAGTTACCCTATCAGGAACCAAGTCAGGCAATCTTTATACGAGTAATGTGACAGCAACCATCACGTCACTAGATGATATTTATGTCAGTATTGATGGTGGTCCATGGACACTTTATACAGAAGCGATTCTCTTTGATCAAGAAAAAACGTATTCACTCCATGTCAAAGCCATCTCGGATACCTTAGAAGAATCGCTTGTCACCGGGTATACCATTACGATTGATAAGCAAAACAACGATGCTCCTGTCATCACAGTGACAGGTGATATGATTAATACAAGTTATATCATTGGATCGATGGTGTCAGTCTCCTCGGTCAGTGAGACCATTTGGGTTGCCATAAACCACGGAAGTGTCGGTGAATGGAATCTTTACACCGGTCCCATTACACTTGATGATACAGGAAATTATTACATTCGCACCAAAACCATCAATAGTGAAGGGGTTGAATCCATCGAAGTCAATCGTCTGATTTCCGTGGTTCAAGCGTGTTATCCAGAACCTGAAATTGAAATTTTGGGAACTGGAACCGATCCTTATTACCGAGAAGCGACGCTTGCTATTAACGGTCAAACAACTGTTTTATATCGAATCAATGGTGGCGAATGGTTAACCTATACCGATGATCTTTACTTTGGAAGTGAAGGCGAATATACGGTTGAATATAAGAATGATGATGATTGTGGAACCATACAAAGCATATCATTTACGATCGATTTAACACCTCCTAGTGATCCCATCATCACGATCGATGGTCCGTATGATGGCAGATACTATACGGGTGAAACTACGGTAACCTTAGCACCAGAAGCCTTAGGCGATATGGTTTATTTTAGACTTCATAATGGATCTGTTTGGACAACCTGGGCTGAGTTTAGTGATCCCTTAATTTTAAATCTTAATGTCACATACACATTAGAATATTATGCAGAAGACCTCGCAGGGAATGCATCAGAAACTTTAGAAGAACGTCTTCGTATGGATATTCCACCGGATGAAAATAACGAGTATGTGATGCGTGATGGTGTACCTGTCACCTATTACAACTCATCGATTCCTATCCAATTACCGATTGGATATGAGGAAAAAGAGGCTGAAGTTCGTGCGGTTTGGGTCGCCACCGTGGGTAATATTGATATTCCACTCCATACCTCGGAAGCACAATACAAAGCAGAAATCGATGACATCTTAGATACGCTAGTGACGCATCATTTCAATACTGTCTTTTTCCAAGTGCGTCCGATGAATGATGCCTTCTATCCTTCCGAATATGCGCCATTTTCTCGTTATTTAACGGGCATTGAAGGTCAAGATCCCGGATGGGATGTCTTAGAATATTGGATCGAAGAAGGTCATAAAAGAGGGATAGAAATTCATGCTTGGCTCAATCCTTATCGTGTTTCTACCGGAACAGGGGATAAGGATAGTCAACTTGCTCTCCTTCATGACGACAATTTTGCCAAACTACATCCCAATCTCGTCTTACAAGATTTATCAGGACGTTTGATTTTGAATCCTGGTGAAAATCAGGTCAGATCCTATATCAAGAATATCGTACAAGAACTGCTCACTGAATATAATATCGATGGTATTCATTTTGATGACTATTTCTACTCCTATAATGGGATGGATAATGCACAAGATGCAGCAACCTATGAACGAACAAAAGAGGTAGATCAAACTTTAGCAGATTGGCGTAGAGAAAATGTCAATATCTTAGTCTCTGATCTTTTCGATATCGTGGAGAGTTATAATCTAAGTCAAGGAGAAACCGTGAAGTTTGGAATTTCCCCCTTTGGCATATGGCAATCTCAAGGTTTAGAAGGATCCAATACATCACCTTACACCTTAGAAAGTTATCATGATCAGTATGCAGATACGAAAAAATGGGTTGAAGAGGGTTGGCTTCATTACATCATGCCCCAACTTTATTGGGAATTTGATCATAGCGCTGCACCTTACGCCGATTTAGTGGACTGGTGGGCTGAACTCTGTGCTGAAAATGAGGTCGATCTCATTATTGGTCATGGATTCTACCGGTTTGCTGATGGTTCATGGGAAGCTGAAAATGAACTCATGGAACAACTTAGATACAACCAGAAATATGATGTGATTATCGGTAGCTCATTCTTTAGCTACAAAACACTAAATAGCACGAATGCTTTGGTTGAACAATCACTTGAACGCTTAGGAAATACTTATTGGACAGAATATGTGACATTCCCATGGCCAAGTGATGTGGAACCCGAAACTCCGATTGTTTGTGATCCTGATGAAACCCTGATTGATGGCACGTGTGTCCCTAATCCACCCGTGTGTGATCCTGATGAAACATTGATTGATGGGACCTGTGTCCCCAATGCACCTGTTTGTGATCCTGATGAAGAACTGATCGATGGAGCATGTGTGCCTATGACTGAACCCGAAGAACCCAATGTCAATCAAACAGTCGTGACGATTGCGATCGTCGGTGGATCAGTTTCAGGTTTGGCTGTCGCCATTTATTTGGTGCGTAAATTTGTCTTAAAACTATGAAAGCAATCGATGATATTCTAAATTTAGCGATTAAAGAAGGCTCCCTCGCAGGGGCCTCCTACGCTATTGTTCATGTAAGCGGATACAAAGAAGTTAAAACCTTGGGTTATTTTCAAACCCATCCCAAAAAGATCAAAAATAAGTCGAGTGTCATCTATGATGTTGCCTCGTTAACCAAGGTGATTTCGACCACCACGATGGCGATGTATTTGATAGAGCACGGGAAACTAAGTCTAAAAACCAAAGTGAATGACGTTTTACCTCAATTTAATCATTCTGAAATTAGCGTTTATCATCTGATGACCCATACTTCTGGATTACCTGCGGATATTCCTCGAGCAAAGTCATTAAGAAATCGAGAAGAAGTTTTAGAAAAAGTCTTTGGTGCAGAACTGATTAATCCTGTAGGTGAGACGATTGTCTATTCGGATATCGGTTATATCTTACTAGGCTTGATGATTGAGACCATCACGCATAAAAAATTAAGTGAATTTGCTGAAGAAGTTATCTTTAAACCACTAGGTATGAAACATACAGGCTATCATCCCAATCCATCGTTATGTGCACCCACAGAATATCGTCATGATGATGTCTATCAAGGATTTCTTCAAGGGCTTGTCCACGATGAGAAATCATTCGCTATGGGCGGTGAAGCTGGCCATGCAGGGTTGTTTTCTACCACCAATGATATTGCACGTTTTATGAGTGCTATTTTAAACCAAAAGTTTGTTTTATCCAAATCGTCTGTCGATATGCTTTTTATGCCCCAAGAAAAACGGGTTTTCCCCAATGGGAATATCTTAATTCGTGCTTTAGGTTGGGATAAACCCACCATGACATCTTCAGCAGGAAATCTAGTTTCTTTTGAGGATACGATTTTACATACGGGGTTTACTGGCTGCAACATGTTTATCGATCGAAAAGCTGGCATTGGTTTTGTCTTATTATCTAATGATGTTCATCCATCACGTGAAACAAAAAGTATCTTAAAACTTCGACATGATATTGCGAATCTTGTCATGTCAAAAAGGGAGGAATACGATGAAAAATAAAGGATTAATCTATCTCATGATTGGTGTTTTCTTGCTATTTTTAGCGGGATGTCAAGAGATTACACTAACGAGTGAACTTTCATCGATTACGATTAAAGAAGGTGAAACATTCGACATTCCATTGCAAACCAATGATGATAAATTTGTTTCATTTAGCTCATCAGATGAAACAGTCTTTACTGTGGATGAGGATGGCATAATCACCGGTGAAGGTGTGGGAACTGCCATAGTTACCATCACTTCCGTGTCAAATCCTGATCTAAAGATCACCATTGATGTCACCGTGAGTAAGCTTGTTAATCTTTCAACCTCACAACCAAGCATCAATGTCACAGAAGGGTTTACTTCATCCCTTGTTTATGAAACCAATGATCCTGTGACGTTTAGTTCGGCTGATGAAGCAGTGGCGACCGTAAGTGACGAAGGTGTGGTTACAGGGGTGAGTGAAGGTTCGACCACAGTGACCATCACATCCGTGACCGATAGCAATGTGAGTATCACCATCACGATCTATGTCAGAAAAGTGATTGACTTAAGTGTGACTAACTACCAATCCGAACTCGTGATTGGTGACGTAGGTCAAATTATCGTTGATAGTAATGATGATTATTCGTTCACCTCATCGGATGAAGCGATTCTATCGGTGAATGCTAATGGGTTTGTGACTGGGGTTGGCGCAGGAGAAGCCAACATCATCGTGCGATCAACTTATGATGATACCGTTTATCAAACAGTTACGATCAAAGTCTTTCCAGCGCCTACGGCACTCAATATCGATTTAAATGAACAAATTAACATGACATTTGAAGGTCTTATTCCCGTATCATTAACCCCTTCAGATGCCTATCCCTATGTGATCTTTGAATCCTCTGATCCAACAATCTTAAGTTTCGATAGTGAAGGTCAGGCTGCGGTTCATCAAACCGGATCTGTGACGATTACCGTCACTTCAGAAGGGGATCAAGCCATTACGACGAGTAAGACATTGAATATCGTCAATTATATTTTAGTCGTTCCAAACTTGGTCGAAAATCAGTATACCTATCAAGGAATTATTATGACCAAGGATATTGATGTCTTTACAGATGTGAGTACTGCTTTAGATCATCTTAGCGAAGGAACTACACTTGTCTTGGGAGAAGGAAATTATACAACGGATTTCACATTGGATCATGATGGACTCATCTTACAAGGGTTAACCGGAGCCGTGATTGAATCTATCGTGACCGTCGCTGCAAATCAAGTCTCAATTTTAGATATCGTCTTTGATCGCAACGGCCAAATCATGAATAGTGATCCCATTGATGACTTACTTATTCAAGGCATTCATACAGGACCCGCAAAATCAGGAAGTTTCATGACACTGACTTTAGTGGACGGTCTAACGATTACAAATAATGTCATCGAATATTTCTCAGGTCATGCGATTTCTGTCACCCATTATCGTGGGGGAGTCATCAATATTAGTAAAAATCAAATCAACCGTGTCTATCAAGGAATCATTATTACGCCAAATGATGTTTATGAATCCACCACAGAAATCAAAGTGGAACGCAATGTTCTTTATGAGATGGTCGATGGTATCGTGATTGAAACCGGCAGTGTGGATATTCATGCCTATGCGAGATTTAATAGTGTGACGGATGTCACCCGTTATCTTGCAGGATCTAATCCAGATAACTCAGTGGAATTTACGCTAAATCATTGGGGGATGGATCCCCTGGATATGGACTATTTCAATAACATCGAATCACGTATGCTACTTGGTCACTACGTCAGTCAAGATGATATATTGACGGAACTCGAGTATATTAAGACGTTGCCTGCAAAAATTGTGGTCGAAAATCCCATCACTGAAATACAGATGGGTGATACCTATACATTAAATTACTTAGTATTACCTCTTGATCTTGTAACAACAAGCATTCGTTGGATTACATCAAATCCTGATGTGATGTTGATCACAAGAGAAGGCTTATTAACACCGATACGAAGTGGTGAGGTGACCCTAACAGTGCGTTCTACCATCGATACATCCATAAATACGACCATCACCATCACAGTCACCACGACACCGGGTATTGAACTGACACCTTCAGTGATTGAAAACGTTCATGTACCTGCAACAACATTCACGTTAGAAGCGACACCATTTCCCGCATCCATCTCTGATGCAGAAGTTAACTTTACATCAAGCGATCCACTGATAGCATCAGTCGATCCCTATGGTATTGTCACTAATCATGCACCAGGTGTCGTCACTATTACAGCATCGTTAGCAGATGACCCTGATGTTCAAAAAGCTTATACATTTGAAGTCTATCCAACCTTAGATGAAAACAATCTACTTGATCTTTTAACGATGAATATGGTCACCTATACGATGCCACATCGTTGGACAGCAGTCGGTGTTGGGTTCAACTATGATGATTTCAAATATGAATCGGTTTCAAGATTCTATTTTGATGAAATCGTCGTCAATCAAAGTAAGATCGTCCCTGTATCCAACGGGATTCGTCCAGGTGAAGGCTTTGATCCACATCCCGAAGGAATCACACAATATAATCCATACAATGTGTATTGGGTAGTCATTCATGATACAGCGAATACGAACCCAGGAGCTGGTGCATTAGCCCATGCCAATTACCTTTATAGTAACGCCATGGCTGGAACTGAGCTTTGGGTATCTTGGCATTTTACCATGGATGATAAAGAAGTTTATCAGCATCTTCCAGAAATAGAACGAGGTTATCACGCAGGGGATGGATCCACATTACCTGGACAAGGCACATACACAGGTGGTGGAAACCGAAATGGTATTGGGATCGAAATGGGTGTCAACCAAGACGCTGATGTTTATCGTATATGGCAACGTACCGCAAAACTCGCCAATGGACTCTTAGTGAAATATAACTTACCGAGTGATCATATGAAATATCATGTGGATTTCTCAGGAAAAAATTGTCCTCAAACACTGCGGAATGCAGGGCTTATTCCCCTCTTTGAAAAGATGGCAGATATCGAATATAGAGTAGCTCATGATTTTAGTGATGCAACCATAACCTTTGTTTCAGATAACCCAGAATATGTCGATAATACCGGTCGTGTCATTAAAATGCCAGATCGCGCGATGACCGTAAGTTTCACCGTGACCGTCACCGTTGAAGGAATCACAACATCAAGAACGTTCTATAGCTATTTACCAGGGACAATCCAGTAATCATCGAATCACTGAAAAAAATTATCAAAATATGTAATAAAGAAGTCAATAAAGGGAAACATATCGAAATCAAATTGACAGCGCTTTCACATCAAGTGTAAAATACACTTAGATATAAACGAAAAAATAGGAGGAAAAAATGAAAAAAGTAGTCGCATTTTTATTGCTTGGCTTGTTTATAGCTTTTGGCTATTCTGTCAAGACTCAAGCCGCAGATGGCGATTTAATTGATCTATATCCATATGATCAAATCGCATGTTTGGAAGGCACCAGTGCATGTACTCAAACCAAATTAGGAAGTTCATTCTGGACATTTGAGTATGCAGGTTATCGCTATCACTTTGTTAGAGGTGCTGCTCGTTTTGCAAGTGAATTCAACGATGGTAACTCTGATGGATTTATTGCATCAAACGAAATGGGTACACTCGCTTGGAATGCTTTTGCTGGTGTCATTTTCAATAACACATCAGAAGAAGTCGTTTTATCAACAGCAACAGCACGTACCGATTTAACCTCTGTAGTTCATCGTATTTACGCTTATTTTGATGAAAATGGCGATTTAGCTATGGTCGAAGATCATTTCTTTAGCCAATACATTAAAAATGAAGGAACAACAGAAGCTCCAGATTGGCGTTTAGCAACCGCTGAAGAAAAAACAGCATACGATGCTGCTGATCCAAAACCAGCAGACATGCTTGTAACTCCAGTCAGAATGATCGTTGATGACGTCGATGACGAAGGTTATGTCCTAGAACCACTTGTTTACCTTGCATGGAGAATGTATGGTACTGCTGCAGATGCTCCAATCGAAGATCGTTCATTATTGATTGATGGCAATCCAGACTATGTCACCATTCCAGCAGATTGGACAGTCGTTACTTTTGGTACACATGACAGAGGCGCATACACTGCAACAAACTTTGTCAAGATGTTACCAAGTTTACTTGCTGATGACACCGTTGAACCTATTGAATTCAACTATGTCACCCAAGCGCCAGTCTTCAACAATGCCCTTGGCGCAATGGATGATGATCCAGCAACCGCAGGTATCAATGTCGTTGTCGACTATAATGGTACTTTTGATCTTCCAAATGACATTTCTGTAACTTGGATTGACATGTTTGATGACACCACTGGTGCAATCATCAACAATACAGAAAAGATCAATTATGAAGTAGAAATTTCTCAAGATGAAACCATCCTTGAAACGATTACGTTCACCTATGATGAAATTGCTGACGCTTACACTCCATCAGGAGCAGTCACTGTCATTGATTCATCAGCATTTGGTGATGGTTACAAAGCAATTTATCGTGCAACCAATCCTGAAATGCAAGTGACTGAAAGAGAAGTTGACATTGTTATTGGTGTTATGCCTCCAAGATTTGCTGGTGTCATGAATCGTTATGTTGATGAAGATCTATATGTTGATTTAATGGAAGGTATTACAGCTGATGATGGTTATGGTAACGACTTAACAAATACTATTCAAGTTACTTATCCAGCTGGATTCAACACATACTTCCCACAACCTGGTCAATATCAAATTGACTTAGAATTCACACATCATGTTCATTTTGATGGTGTTCTTCCAGAAGTCACCATGAATGGAACAACATACGCATATCAAGCATTTAACCCAACTGCTACAACAACCAATGATTACAATGTCCATATTTATACCAATGTAGCTACCGTTAAAGCGATGACATTAAGCTGGACATCTGCAATTGCAGTCTTCGGTGCTGATGGAAAACTTGATCAAGTATTATCAAGAGCAAACAATAAGCTTATGAATGAAGCTAACCCACTTCCAACCACCGATGCTGGTAATACCAATGTCGTTGATCCAGCCGTATGGCAAGCAGCATTAACCCTTGAAGAAGGTGGATTTATCGTTGTTGTTAAGGGTACTTCATCCATTCCAGAAAACGCATTTGTTAAGGGTCTTCCTTACGATGTTGCTGGTTCTTATGCATTAGAAGTTCCTGATTTTGATTATGATATCGTGAAGACTGCATCTTATATGCTTACTGTCGATGATACCACTGCGCCAATCGCGCTTATCGTTGATGATAATTACACGATTAATACGGGTGAATTCACAAACCGTGATGCAGCTATTTTAGCAAACGTTGTTGTCTTTGATTACTATGATTCAATCGATGATCTTGCTGTTTATGTTTCCAATAATGGCAACTTAAACTTAAATGCAGGTGGAACATATACGGTTGAAGTCACTGTTGAAGATATGGCAGGTAATGTCACTGTTGTGACCTTTGATGTGCATGTCGTACTTAATGAAGAAGTGGCAGATCTTCTTGCTCAACTCGAAGAAGCTCAACAAGCTTTAGCGGATCTTGAAGACCAATTTGGTGATGACGAAGCAGCATTAGCAGCAGCGATTGCTCGCATTGAAGCACTTGAAACTGCACTTGCTGATGCTCAAGAAGCTATTGAAGCCCTCCAAGTTGTTCCAGAAACAGGTTGTGGATCTGCAATCAATGGTTCTAGCGCATTATTCATCACGTTTAGCATTTTAATGGGTTCAGCACTCATTGTCTTTCTTAAGAAAAGAAGTTAAATAGTAAACTCTAATTAAAGCTAGCGAAGTACCCGAATCTTTCGGGTACTTTGTGTTAGCCATTACGCGCGTACGTGCGAGAAAATGCGGTTTGTGAAAATTATTTTTTAATGTTGAAAAAGCATGGAGAGAGGATTATCTTTTTCTCCCACTTCCGCTATAATGTAATCAAACAGCACGTGTTCTGCGTCATAGTTAACGCAGCTTCAAGAAGAAAAAAACGTAAAGAAACGAGGTTTATACAGTGAAGAAAATACTTGGTTTTTTCCTTATGCTCACTGTCCTATTGGGGCTAGTCGCTTGTGGTGATGGTGGTGAAGAGACACCTGTACCCACCGATACACCGACAGCATCCATTTCTGGTGTTGCACAAGTGACCTTGAATGCAGGGGATACCTTTGATCCACTTGAAGGTGTTACCGCAACTGATAGTGTCACGGGTAACATCACATCATCGATCACTGTTGAAGGGGTTGCCAATTTGAACCTATCAACAGCGGGTAACTATACATTGACGTATAAGGTTATCGGTAGTGATGGTAAAGAAGTGACAGTGACAAGACTTATCGTTGTGTTAACTGCATCCGGATGTGGTGTTCATCAGGAATTAGTGAATGGTGTATGTGTCGATCTACCAGCCACCGTGATTCGCATTATGCATGGTGCTCCTTATGAAGTCGATCCATTTGATGCCAATTACAGTGGAACCGAACAACAAGCCAAACAAGAAAGACACAATGAAATCGAAGAATTATACAATGTCGATATCCAATATCTTCCTTATCCAGCTAATGCACCTTGGGGTCCAGATCGCGTAAATGCGATTATTCAATCCTCTATTTCAGGTGATCATTTAGCTGAAATCTATTGGTCAGTCTCTGACTGGATCCAACAACTTGTTTTAGGTGAAGCGATCGTCAGTGTCGATCAGTACATGTCAACCATCGGTGAAAACATTGATCCAAGTTATCAAGAAATCGGATCATATCGTGATTCCGTGTATGGATTTGAAGTGGGTAAACTCACCGTTGATGCAGGTTTATATTACAATGCCGATTTAGTCGCTAGCCTAGGTGTTGATAATCCAACTGAACTATTCTTAGATGGTCAGTGGACATGGTCAACCTTTGAAACATGGGCAACCGCTGTTCAAACGGCATTGAATTCATTAGGACCCGATCGTTATGCATTAGGTGGCATGCCATCCTATTATGCTGAAAACATGGTACCCCTCAATGGAGGAAGTTTGATCAATAAAAACACAGGTCGTGTCGCATTTGCTCAAAATCCAGCACTTGCAACATACGATTTCTTGAACTCCCTATATGTCAAAGGTTTATTTGAACCCACACCACAATACGACGCAGGTTCACCTACGTGGATGGCAGGTCAAGTCGCAATGCATCCGGGTCAACTTTGGTTCGTGACTGCAGATAACCGTTGGGGTGGACTTCCTTTCGAATTAGGATTTGTTCCATATCCTAAATCTGATACCTATACAGGTGATTATATTTCTCCGATTTCTGGTGTGGCCCTCTATCATATTGCAAGTGGTATGACTCCAGAAAAAGAAGAACTCGTCTTCACCGTATGGAATGAACTCCAATTATGGAAGACAGATCAACAATATGCTGATGAATTCGAACTTACACTGATGACGAAATTTGATCAGGAATCCTATGTTGAAGCTTACCTTGAAGTTTATGACAAGATTTATCTTGATTTAATCAATGCAGTAGGCATTGGTGCTTATGGCGAAAACGGATGGCGGAGAAATATCAATCTCGGTATCCGCGAAGGAACTTCACGCACACTTATGGATCAAATCAAACCGATCTATGATGCAGCGTTGGAAGATTATTTAGGCAATTAATATTTGATAATCCCCCCTTTCACACCAGAAAGGGGGGGTTCTCCAAAGGAGTGTTTTTGTGAAAAAGTTTGTGATCATCCTCTTATCGTTAGGCATACTTCTCATCACTTACATCGTTGTTGATGTAGTTGTTTCAGCATCAAGAATCGATGGATTAAGTTTTAACGAAACTGAAGAGTCAATCGATATTTCTGATCTCGCTTACTATCAAAATTCACCCTATTATCAGTATCAAGTGAGTAAACCTCAACTTTTCCCTCAAACCCCTACCCAAACCATTTGGGCTTATGATTACATCGATGCCACCGAAGGGGTCGATATAATCGGTACCTATGATGGAAAAGATGATGTTCTTCTCACCTATGAATCAGGAATAACCACATGGGAAGTCGATATCATTCAAACCGGATTTTATCAAATCCGTATTTCTTATTATCCTTATCCTGGAAAGAGTTCATCCATTGAACGAGCTCTCTACATCAATGATGAAATCCCCTTTGATGGGGCACAAAACCTCACTTTTCCAAGAATTTGGGGTAATAAAAATGACGTCATTCAAGATATTTACGGCAATGATATTAGACCAAGCCAAATCGAAATACCACGATGGACATCCGCTTATGTGAAGGACTCCATCGGTTATGTTCAAGAACCTTACGCATTTTACTTTGAAGAAGGAATCAATCAGATTTCACTTGAGTCGATCAGAGAGCCTTTAATGATTGAAAAGATTGACATCGTCTCTGTGGTTGAACAAAAGACATATCAAGAAGTTCTTTTGGAATATAGCGTGCACAATTATCAAAAAGTACAAGATCAAATTGAAATAATCGAAGCTGAAGATGCTCTTTTCACGACATCTCCGACACTCTATCCTTTAAATGACCGTACGTCACCACTTTCAAGTCCGACATCTCCATCAAAGATTAAACTCAATACCATCGGTGGGAATAACTGGGGCGTGACGGGTGATCAAATTACCTGGCAATTTCAAGTTCCAGAAACCGGACTTTACCAGATCAGTTTACGTGTTAAACAAAAACAAGCCTCTGGTATGAATGCAGGTCGTAATATCTATATCGATGGGGAAATCCCCTTTCAAGAGCTTGAAAGTTATGCCTTTAAACATGACAATAACTGGCGTTTACAGACGTTAGGTACCCAAGATGAACCTTTTTGGTTTTATTTAGAAGAAGGCACCCATACATTGTCGATGGAAGTCTCCTTGGGTCAATATGGTCCGTTAATCGCTCAGATACAAAGTTCCATTGATGAACTGAATAAACTCTATCGTGAGATTTTGGTCTATACCGGACCAGAACCCGATCAATATCGTGACTATCAACTGACTGAGCGTATCGATAACCTTGTCGGTCGCTTACAGACAGAAAAAAATAATCTTACTGAAGTGAGACAAGGCTTGATTGATATCTCTGGATCCAAGAGTGAAAAGACAGGGATCTTGGATACGATTTTGATTCAACTCGATGATTTCATCGAAAAGCCCAGAGAAATTCATCGAAATTTATCTAACTATAATGCCAACGTTTCAGCATTGGGGACTTTAATTATTCTCCTTAATGCACACCCTCTTGAAGTTGATTATTTAATCATTTCAGGTGAAGACGTCGATCTTCCACGTTCAAGAGCTAATGTGTTAGAAAAATCATGGTTTAATTTTAGAGCCTTCTTTTCAACCTTTACAACGGATTATGCATCGATTGGTAGCACCACCACCACTGAAGGCGAAGCCATTGAAGTTTGGCTCTCCATTGGGAAAGACCAAGCGAACGTCCTTAGAAAACTGATTGACGAATCTTTTACCCCAACCACAGGCATTAAAGTGGACCTAAAACTTGTGAATGGAGCCGTGTTGTTACCAGCGACATTGTCAGGAGTAGGACCTGATGTCGCGATGGGTCAAGGACACAGCGTTCCTGTGAACTATGCGATGCGTAATGCTGCATACGATTTAACCAATTTTGCCGATTATGAAGCCATTAGTGATCGTTTCATGGATAGTGCAATCGTTCCTTATCAATACGAAACAGGCGTTTATGCACTCCCGGAACAACAGATCTTTTTAATGCTTTTCTATCGGACAGATATCTTTGAAGATTTGGGACTGACACCTCCAGATACATGGGATGATGTCATCTCGCTTATTCCGGATTTACAAAAGCATAATCTTGAGTTTTATTTACCTGTACCGCAGACCCAAGGTAGTGTGATTGAACTACCACCGAACCCTATTTTCTCCACGATGTTTTATCAAAACGATGGTGAGTTTTACTTGGATGGTGGCAGAGAAAGTGGGTTTAATGAAGGACTAGGTCCGATGGTCTTTGAACGTTGGACGCAGTTTTATACCGATTATTCTTTCCCAGTAGAAGCCAACTTTGTCAATCGTTTTAGAAGCGGACAAATGCCCATTGGGATCACCTACTATAACACGTACAATACGCTATCTGTCTTCGCACCAGAAATTAGAGGAAAGTGGAATTTTATTTCCGTCCCTGGAACTGAATACGAAAATGAATTAGGCGACACAGAGATTCGTCGTGAAACCGTATCGACAGGAACAGGCATCATGATTCTCAATCAATCGGATAAGAAAGACGATGCATGGGAATATCTAAAATGGTGGACAAGCACAGAGATTCAAGTTCAATATGGACGTGAAATGGAAGGGATTTTAGGTGCAGCTGCACGTTATCCGACCGCCAATGTGGATGCGCTTGGACAACTTCCTTGGAAAGTCGTTGAATATCAAAAACTCTATGAACAGTGGCAGTGGGTGAAGGGAATTCCTGAAGTCCCAGGTGGCTACATGACTGGACGCCATTTGGATAACGCGTTCCGTTTGGTCTATGAAGAATCATCGAATCCACGAGAAACCATCTACGATTATGTTCAGATTATCAATGCTGAACTCTTGAAAAAACGCCGCGAGTTTGGGCTTGACTAGGAGGATCACATGACGCATGAGTTAACACAACCTGTGATTTCCAAAAAGACCAAACGTGAACTCGTTTGGCGGGAGATCAAGAAACATAAACATAGTTATATTTTAATGGCACCTTATGTCATTCTTTTCATGACGTTTACGGTGATCCCTGTCTTTATGTCATTAGGCATCAGTTTCACATCGTATGACTTACTACAAGCGCCACGATTTATTGGACTCGATAACTACATTAAGCTGCTATTAGATGATGATGTCTTTATCATCGCACTTAAAAATACACTTATTTTAGCAGTTGTTACAGGACCTGTCAGTTACTTACTCGCTTTTGTATTTGCGTGGTTGATTAATGAACTCCCACCAAAATTAAGAGCATTTATGACATTGATTTTTTACGCACCTTCAATTTCAGGAAATGCCT
>CALMNM010000093.1 GCA_937868795.1 uncultured Acholeplasma sp. | reverse complement strand
TGGCGATGGATAATAATTTGATCATACGATTCAATAAGGCGGATGATGTTTTTCTTGATGGTCATATTTTCCTTATTCCTTTCCTAACATATTATGATAGTATATCATATTTGGGTGAAAAAAGCGATAAAGCATCGCTTTTCATTCATGATTATTGAAGGCGATCCAAATCCTTCTTTAAACCTTCTGTAGGATTTTTACGACCCAGTCTTTGGTTTCGATATTTAAAAATCACATAGGTGATGATTGTTGAGAATACGACATAGATGCTGAGGTTTCGAATCACAATGGGTTTTGTATCAATCACAACTTCTGGAGATAAGGCGTAGTGAAGATCATCGTCACTTGGTGCATCATTATTCGCTAAAATATAGTCTTCCAATTCACTTTTAATAACAAAGTCATCTTCTTCGATGTCTAGGTTAACTTCAAAGAGAACCTGATCTTCTTGATAGACGTTAAATCCAATGATGGGTTCAAATGTCAAACTTGGATTATAAAAGATTTCTCGTCGAGCAAACATCGTCGCTGTTTCTGCGTTCATGACGGAGTAGACGGGTAAATCAAAATAGCGATAACCTACATAATCAATCGTTCGATCCGCTTGAACAAACTGGACTTGGAAAAATTCGCCCTGTAGAGGACCCTCTTCTTGAATCATCAACACGTGTATGCCATCCACGACGATAAGTTCATCTTCGAGGAGTCTAATATAAGCGACTTCATAGATCTTTACTTGATAAATGACTCCAGAATCGCTGATGGTTTCATCAAACAGTGGCGTTGGATTATAATATCGTGTCGGTGTGAATGCAGCATAATCTTCTGACTCTAGAGCCTCTTTTCCTCGTGTTTGGAGCTCTAAAGTTCTTGCATAAGAATCACTCAAGTTATACACGAAGATGAGCCCTAAGGCGATGCCTAAGGCATAGAGAATTCGGTTGATATACTTTAAGACCATTAACCCCATACCCCCAGTCCTAAAGACTTCGCATAGCTTTCTGCATTGGTCATCCAACGGGCAAGAGGTATACCGTTAAAGATCAGAGCTTGGGTAGAATCTTGATAATTGTTTTGACTGTAGCCGTTTAAAACTATTTCATAATTGAGTAACACGCCATCTGCCCAAATTAAAGCGAGATATCTTCCGTATGTATCGACATTTCCAGAGACGGGATCATGCATCAAATAAATCGTATTGGCTTGAGATAATCTTGACCCCACAAAGTTCTTCGCGTTGGTTGCTACAATCCCGCTTCCGGTTTCAGGGGTATCGATCCCAATGAATCTTACCCGGTTGTCATAGAGAAAACCTGGCGTGAATTGTGCAGTATCGCCATCGTTATTGGAAACAAATTCAACTTCAACCATGCCGTAAGGTTCGCTGAATGGAATACTTAAATATTCTTCATTAAAGGTGAAAGTTTCAGGATATGCAACAGGATGACTTCCGAAGGGTTCTACATAATTGATGGCGTAGGTATCCCACTCTAAAATATCAAATGTTGTAGAGGGTTCTTGGATGTTTGTTTTTCTGATTAGTGTGCGATTATCCAAATAGAATAGACCCCATCCAATCGTTCCCAAGATATCGATCATCGTCTCATCAGTCTGTCTTAACACGATGGTATCATTGCCATTAAAAATCAGTCTTGAATGAAGATCATCAGCACGACTTTTAATTGTTTCATCGGCACCTGAATAAGCGATGATATAAGTATCTTTTGCACTCAAGAATCCTGAAAGTTCAATGACAGTTAATGCAGCTTCTGAACCATCAGAATAGATGGCAATCTCAAAGAGTGATAGGTCTATCGTTTCTTCAGAGACGTTATAGAGTTCGAGTGCACGATTGTTTAAACTGCCTTCAAGATATTTAGAAATGATCAGACTGCGATTTATTTCAGGGATAGGTTTCGCGATGTAAATTAAGATACTTGCTCCAGCGGAGACGATCTGACCTGCGTAATTGTTATTTCCGTAGGCTACATAATAACCCTCTTCTGTATCATTGGTTTCAAATAACTGAAACTCTAGGACAACATCAATTTTCGAGATTTCACTTAAAATTTCAAGTTGACTAAGTCCACGTAAATCAGGGAGTCGGTTCTCGTGAGTCGCAAGATAAATCACTAGACTGGTATTAGGTTCAAGCATATCACCAGCAACAATCATATCATTATACGAAACAAAACGACCTTCAGGAATGGTGTTATTCACCACGGTTTCAAAGGTGATGTTTAAAGGGAGTTCTGCAAAGATTTTTTCAATTTGTGTTTGAGTCATACCTGTGACATTAGGCACGGTGACTTCTTTGATTTCTTCTTCACATGATAGCAATCCTATCGATAGGAAAAAGAGTGCGATAAGCATCGTTATTTTTTTTATCATCATAAATCTCCTTGTGGTAGAGGTATTATAACATAAAATGTTATGATAGTCACTCGAGGAAATAAATATGGAAAAATGACAAAAAAGACGCATGATTACTCACGCGTCTTTTGTCAATATCGTTTTACTTATTAAGCTGTATGAGCTCCTAAATAAGATGATGTATCTTGTGGATAAGCAGTCCATTCGACGGATGGGTCAAATACTGCATCAAACACTGTACGACCTCTTAAAATACCAGCATTTCTAACAAGTGTCATTTCGCTAGTTGCAACACTGTTAACGTTCCAGTTTGTACCTGGATCTACACCAAATTGACCGATGCTATCAACAACGACGGTTCCATTCTTAAGAAGAACAGTATCATCACCATTGTAAGAAACGATATTTGGATATGCCGGTGCAACAACGTCAGCGAGCGCTAAGAATGTTGCGTTTGCAGATGGGTTAACGATGACTAAAACATCGCCAGCTGCAAGAGTACCTGTTAATGCTTGGGTTGCTTGTGCAGTGGTTCCCCCATTGGAGTATAGTTCAACAACATATGTACTTAAATCAATCACTTCAACGGTTGGGTTGTAGATTTCAAGTGCTTTATTATTGGAAGACCCTTCAATGTATTCAGAGAAGAATAATTCATTCGCATGGAAGCCTAAATACATGGATGTATCTTGTGGGAAAGCAACCCATTGTGTAGAAGGATCATAGACTTGGTCTAAGTCAAGTTTACCCATCTTAATTGCTGCTTTACGAACAAGGGTCATTTCACTTGTTGCAACGCTACTTACATTCCAGTTTGTACCTGGATCCACACCAAATTGACCAATGCTATCGATGATTTCAGTGCCATTCTTAAGAAGGACAACATCATCACCATTGTATGATACAACGTTTGGATATGCGGGTGCAACGATATCAGCGAGTGCTAAGAAAGTTGCGTTAGCTTGTGGGTTAACGATCACAACAACATCGCCAGGAAGAAGTGTTCCGGTTAATGTTTGAGCTACTGTTAATGTGGTTGAGCCATTTGAATAGAGTTCAACGGTATATCCACTTAAATCAACAGAAACGTTCAGAGGATTATAAATTTCTAAAGCTTTGTTGTTTGAAGAACCTTCGATATATTCTGAGAAGAATAAATCTGCTACTTGAGGAGCAACTGCTTCAGTACCAACTTCAATGATGAATTCAACAACTTTTTCAGTGGTATTGAGTGTTAAGGTAGCGGTTAATGTAACAGAAACGATACCAGAAACTGGTAATACAACAGCACCAGTGGTTGGATCGATGACTGCATTGTCAGAAGATGTCCAAGCAATGGCAGAACCGTTTGTACCAGTGGCTGCTAAGGTTAATGTTGTTGCTTCTTCGTATTTAGCTGCAAAGGTTAATTCTTTAGAGTCAAGAGCAACTTTGCTGACATCATTTGATGTAGCTGCAGTTAATACTGTTGTATCTGTGTAATAGAAGAATGGTTTGTTCGACCAAGCCATTGGGTTCGTGACATCAAAGAGTTGACCAACAGCAATCGCGGTTAACGCGTCAGCTGCAGCTTGGCTAAGAGCCTTTCTTGAATCCCACTTCATTTGGATGGTTAATCCGGATGCGAGTTGTTCGAATGTAACAGTTACGTTACCGTATGAGTCAGAAGACTTCGCTGTCACATAAAGTTGTGTTAAGGTTACAAGTTGTCCTTGATATGGGAGCATATCGGTAGCATTTAAACCAATATTGTCCACATTCATAGCGGTTGGCATCGTTGCATCACCGACAGCATTGATTGCTGTTGGCGCAATTTGTCTCATACCACTGTAAACAGCTCTTGAACCAAATACTTCAACTTCTTTACCTAAGTTAGCAGTTAAGAATGCGAGCATAGTAGCATCAGCAGTATAGATGGCGATACCACCGGTTTCATCTTGAATAAAGAATGTACGATAGTATTCAGCAGTGGTGACGATACCTGTTGTGCGTACTCTATTACCTGTTTCTGTGTTAATAACTTCGAGAACTGAAAGAACAGGAAGTTCACCAACCTTGAAGGTTACTGTGAATGTATCTGTTGCTTCACCACGTGTTAAGGTAGCCGTTAATGTAACATCTTCTTGTCCAGCAGCTGGCATAGTGACAGCACCGGTAGATGCGTTGACTAAGGCATTGTCAGATGACCAAGCAATCGTTGTACCTAAAACATAAGTTGGTAAGGTTAAGGTTGTAGCTGCTTCATATGCATTAACGAATAATGGAGTTAATGAACTCTTAGCAACAGCGACGATACCTGCATCATCAAGAGTGGTTTGAATATCATCCGCAGTTTCTGTGAAGATAAATGTGAAGATGTTTCTATCTGTTCTTAATGAATAGAGAATAACATTTAATGTCACTTCAAGACCATTGAATGCACGGAGTCCAGCGATGTTGGACTTGTAGTAAATCATTAATGCGTTAGTCTTAAATGGAGAGTTTGCTGAAGAATCGATGAGTGATCCGTCATGGTTTGTGTTCACTAAGAAGGTATCATAGTTACCCGTACCTTGAGATTGAACTTTACCAGTGATGGTAATGTAGTCATAGACAAATGGAGCTTCAGCAGTATAGGTTGTTGGTAAGGATGCGATGTAATCAGAAACGGATGTTGTCACTTCTCTTGGAGCAAGAACATCAGGAGCTGCTTCAGAGTCTACCAAGATAACTGGCTTGTTCGCATCGGCAGTTGCGTTAAGTTGGTAAGAACCAAAGTAGTAGTCAACCATACCTGTGATGGTGAAGACTTCGCCTGCAACCACTTTCGCTGGTGGGTTACCGCCAGTATAAACGAAGAGGAGTTCAACGCCATCAGTAAACATATAACCATCTGTTGTTACGCCGATGATTGTTACATCAGGAATCTTCACGTATGCATCTTCGCCAAGTGCTAATGCTTCCGCAATCGTAGCTACATCAGTCGATGGTGCAAATGGGAGAACAACAACTTCAAATTCTTTATGCATAGTTAAACCAGCATAACGAAGAGTTGCTGTTAAGGTAACAGTTGCTTGTTCTGGTGAACGTGTAACGACACCTGCGTTAGAAATAACGTCTGTATTGCTTGATGTCCATTCCACTTCAACGTCGTATTGACCAACGGTTAATGGAAGTTCGATGTCAGCGGCAACACCATTAGAAATACCAGCGAGCAATAATGAATCTGTTGCTTCTTGAATGATCAAGGTTGCAGGTTTTTCTGTGTAAGCTAAGACTTTGATGACGAAATCTCTCGTTTCTCCACCGATGGTTGCGGTTAAGATGACAGTTTGGTCAGTCGTGCCATAGGCTGGACGAGCAACTGAACCATCAGTTCCTAATACGGCTTCATTGGTTGAAGACCATGCAATGGGAAGACCAAGGGATTCCATTGGTAAAGTGATATCAACAGTGACTCGATCTGCTGCTTCTCCGCGTGCGTAATCAATATAGATTGCATCGAGAGCATCAAGTGGGTCAATGACAACTTCTGCCGCTTTGACAGTGACATAATATTGTCTTGTTCTTGAATATTCACCATACGTCAATGTCGCAGTCAAACTAACACCTGTATCTGTTGCGGGACGAGTGACCACACCTGCGTTGCTAACAACAGTGGGGTTGCTGGATGCCCATGTAACAGTCACTTCGCCAACCGAAGTAACGAGGGTTAGATTTTGTGTGACCATGCTTTCACTATCGCCTGTTGCATATGTAATTGCTACAGAGTCAATGGCTGCATCAACAACTGCTTGTTCATCTTCGCCGCAAGCGACTAATGTGAAGACAGCAAGTAGCGCAACCACGAGTGATAGTAAACTCTTAGTAAAACTAAATCTTTTTGTACTCATGACTTTCCTCCTATTTAAATTCTATATTATTTATACCCGGCAGCATTAATTGGAAACTGCTATAATACTGTGTGACGGGCCCAAATACCATAAACTCATCGCCTACCTCAAATGTGTAGGACGGAACAAAACTTGCCGTGAAGTCATCCACTCTAATGTTGACAGTGGTACCAAAATTATCTTGTGCAACAATGGTATAGGCTTCACTATTTGGTGCTTCATCGATTTCGATGACGGTTAAGTTTTCAAAGCGAACCACACGTCCAACGTATTGTCCTATTTGGGTTCCTACGATGGTGGTGATGGTCACTTCATTTTCTGTACTTAAGAGCACCATGTTTTCATACTTGTAGTTGGTTAACTGTTTGCTTTCGAAATAGACTGCTGGAACGAGTCCTTGAATCGTCATTTCATAGCCAATTTGAAGTTCATTGGTTAAGTTATATCCTGTATAAAGGAATATCCCTCTGCCATTTTCTTCCAAATAAACACTGTAACCCACCTTGGAGGTAACGACACCGGTCACGGTGACTTTACGTCCGATATAATCATCAAAATTATCTAAGAGATCCCCAATAGCAATCGGTGTTCCTGCGGTTGAGTAGTCATAATCAGGATCTTCTTCGCCATAGATACGTTTCCCAGTAAGTTGTGTTTCAGCTCCCGCCACGGTAAAGACATTTCCGTATTGGGTTGTGCTTGCTGAAGATACCCATGCATAGGCTTGTTCGACGAGTTCTAGATTAAGAAGTCGTGTTTCGCCATCTTTCACGTACCATACCCACGCGAGATATCGTCCGTTACCATCTGTACGTTCACCTTCGGCTTGAAGAATGATCTTTTCAGCCCCGCTTAACTTCTCTCTAACAAAGTTACCCGCTTTAATTCCCCAAGGATCATATTTACTGGTCGCTTCGGGAGCATCAATGCCTAGATATCTTACCGTGAATCGATCACCGGTCTTTAAATCTCTAAAGTTGGTGGTATCACCATCGGTAAACGTGGTGACTTCTACTTCACCAATGCCATCATCGATAAATGAAAGATTGGCATAACTAGCTGCTAAACGGAGTCCATCGGTATAATTCGTATCAAATGGAGGTACGACTAAGGTCAAGACGCGTTCAACCGTCGTGATTAAACTTGAGTTGATCGCTTCATAGACAATGGTATAACTGCCCACACGATAGTAATCGATACTAGCCACAGGATTCCCTTGACTGTTTCTAATTTCCTTAATGTATAAGAAATTGCCAAAAGGAATATCATTTCCTAAATAATCCGTCGCTGAGACGCCTTCTTCAGGGTCAAATGTGGGAGGATTCCCTTGAACAGCAACATAAATCGTTACGTCTTCAGTACCAGAAATGGTGGGTGCACTAGGCAGTACTTGTGCAATTTCAACACGAATACTCGTTCCTGGTTCGACTAAATCACCTGCTTCATAACTGACATAGCGGATGAAATAGCCTGCGGTGACATCATTCGTTTGAATATAACGAATCACCACAGTTAAATCAATGCCTTCAAAATATTCTTGGACTTCAGCTTCAGTCTTGCCTGATAGATCTGCGAGTGTAATCCGGTTATCGACCGGAGTTGGCTCGGGTTCCTGACACGCGGTGGTCAGGAATCCGAGAGCAACGATCAGAACAAGGGTTAATAATTTTCTCACGAGCCACCGAGGTTTGCTTCGTTATAGGCTTCGAGTAATGCAGCTGCGATGTCACCATCACCGAGCATAATACGTTCAAGCGCTAAACCGACTTGTGTACGTGCACGAGAGGATCCAATAAACGCTGGGTCATAGAACATATAACCTGATTGTCTATACGCTGCGTTTGCTGCCATAGAGATGTAGAGTTGATTTGCTGAAGGATTATTCAAGAAGTTTTGATAGGTTGTGCTTTCATATGCGCTAATACGAACAGGGAGATATCCAGTATTCATAGCCCAGTCAACGGTATTTTCGATGTTGATGATGTGCTTTAAGAATAACCAGGATGCGAGTTGTTCTTGCGCGGTACCTGTCTTCATTAAGGAAATGTTGGTACCTTGTTGAATGACAGCTTTATTATCGGGTTGGTCTGCATTATAAGGTACAGGTGCTACTCCGATTTCAAATACAGGTTGACTTGTGGTTGGATCTGTGGGTGGAACGTTGTAACGTACGCCAGCAGAAGAACCGATGGTCACGAATGTTTGCTGGTTAACAAACGGTGTGGATGCATATTGTTGATCCCAGAATTCTGGTAATGTGATGATATTCTTATTGGTCTTTAAGAAGTTCATCGCAGAAATCGTGTTTGCATTATCAACCCA
Source organism: uncultured Acholeplasma sp. (assembly GCA_937868795.1). Taxonomy (GTDB): domain Bacteria; phylum Bacillota_I; class Bacilli_A; order Acholeplasmatales; family Acholeplasmataceae; genus Peloplasma. The sequence goes on along the minus strand of CALMNM010000093.1, from coordinate 20,808 downwards.
GAGGTATTGACCTTGGAATGTTTGGAAGTTAATGCCTGTATAAGCACCACCAAATTGACGGGTAAACGTAATGAACGCGTTACCAGTAGAGTCATAAGATGCAGGAACGATTAATGCTTTCGCTGCAGCAATGAGCGGTGCGAGATCTTGTTCAGACATACCCACATTAGCAGCACGAACTTTTTGTTCTGCGATGGCATCGCCATACGTCTTGAGGGCTGGAGCTGCTGCGATCACGTCTTGCCATGTGACGGGTTCATCAAGATCAAGGGCATCAAACGCAGTCTTGTTATAAATCATGACTTCAGTTGACTTATTGAATGGAAGTGAATAATAGGTGCCTGCAGCGTCATATTGGCTATTTTCTTCTAAGTAAGAACCAATGATGTCATCAAGCGCATCTGCTCCATTAAGACCCCATGTTGTACTGTTGATATAGGGGTTAAGATTTAAGACGGCTTTACCGTTTAAGTATTCAGCCACATGGTCAGGATATGCTTGAACCATATTGGGCATTTCACCAGCGGTAATCGCGTTGATCATATTGCTCTTTAACGTATCATAGTTACCAGCACCAGCAGGAATTTCTACAGTGACGTTAGGATAGAGTAACTTGAAGCTGTCGGCATATTTTTGAAGTAATGCTTGGTTTGCTTCACCCATCGCGTGCCATAAAGTAATGGTAATAGGATCGGTCGTTAAGGTTAATGGAATATCGCTTTGCTTAACTTCAAGACGGATGGTGGCACTTGCACGAATACCAGCGGCGTTGGTTACACGAAGTGTAATGTTATAGACACCTGGCGTATCGAGTAAGTAAATACCAACGACTTCAATTAAGCTTGTGATGTTACCATCAACTGGGTCAGTTGCGGTCACGCCTGATTTAGGATCGTAATCACCAGAACCGATGAAGTACACTTGATTTGCAATGACACCATTTAATGTTGGTGGAAGTGCATTCGTTGTACTATTGACGGTTAACGTAATCGTTGCGGTGGTTGTTTCACCTGCAGAGTCCGTGACAGATAATGTAATCGTGTATGTTCCAGGAAATTCGTTATCGCCTGGTTCATACCCTGAAACTTCGATTTGATCGGTTAAATCGCCATCACGATCATCTTCTGCAGTCACGCCATCAAGGGGATCGTATTCATCGCCTTGTTCAATGACAGGGTTCGTGACCACACCTGATAATACAGGTGCTTCATTACGTTGTTGAGCACATGCGGAAAGTGTAAGTACACTGAGCATGACTAAGACAACAAAGATTATTTTTCTCATTTTTTCCTCCTGTTAAAATGATCTTTTTATTTTATCCTTTCGTACCGCTTCTACCCACACCAGCAATGATGTATTTTTTGAGGGAGAAGAAGACGATTAAGAGCGGAACGGTAACAAGCGCTGTCGCAGCTAACTGAATGTTATACACAGGACGCGCATCAGAACCTTGTCCAACGACGAAGCTTGTTGAACGAAGGGCAACTGAGATTAACCAATTTTCTTCTGCTGGTGCGACAAGTTGTGGCCAAATGTAGGCATCCCAAGCACCGATTGCAGAAAGAATCGTAATGGTTGTAATGGTAGGACGAGCAATAGGAATCATGACACGTTGTAAATACTTGAAGTCCCCACAACCATCGACTTGTGCAGCACGATAAAGGGTATCAGGAATCTGTCTGAATGATTGTCTTAAGAAGAAAATATAGAAGACAGAAGTCATGAAGGGGAAGATTAAGGCATATCGCGTATTGATCCATCCTAAATTAGAGACAGTAATATAGTTGGTAATGGTATAGAGTTCACCAGGAATCATCATTGTCATTAAGAGAATGGAGAAGATGAAATCTCTACCTTTAAACTCTAGTCTTGAGAACGCAAACGCCGCTAATATCGTCGTGGTCACTGTGCCTAGCATCGATAAGATCCCTACCACAAAGGTATTGACGATATATTGCCAGAAGTTAAAGCGGGTTAAGGCTACTTTGAAGTTGACCCATTGCATCTCTCTAATATTGATAAAGAAACGAGGATTTAGGAAAGTTGTTAATTCCACATTGGTCTTCAAAGCGGTAATTAGCATCCAATAGAAAGGGATGAAGATGAAGAGTGCAATCAGTGTCAAGAAGGTATACATCGTCACTGTTGCTACCAATTTTGTTAATACATCGCGACGTGCCACTTTCTCTAAGTCAATTTGAGAACTTGACATTTCCTTCTTCTTTTCACGACGTTCTGCCATATCTCTGAAGGTTTCACCGCTAAAGAGACGAGAGATACTCTTTCCAATACTCTCCAAGAATCCTTTAAATCCATACCCTTTGACAATTTTCATAATTTCAAAGGAATTGAGGAAACGGATCACAGATGACCCTATATTTAAGGTAAATAAACTCATGAATGCATAAAGCATTTGTGTCCGATACGTCCATTCATCCATTTCAATGACATCTTTACTGCGGATGCGTTTGAAATTGCTTGCGGTAAGCGGAACAAAGACAACGAGGTATCCAATCAAAATGGAAATGAGCGCATTCATTGTCGGTTGATTAAACGAGAACCCTAAAACTGTATAGTTAGTGTTCACCACATCTGTGATGAGTTCTGGTTCTTCAAGGATAATGAAGAGATGTGCAAGCGCATAAATGCCTAAAATCACATAAAGAAGATCAAACAATGTCGCGAATAAATCAAGTTTGCGAATCTTTGTCGTATATCGTTTCATGTTCTTCCCTCCTTAGTAGTGAACACGGCGTTTACCAACCTGAAGTTGGACAACCGTAAACACTAAGATGATCAAGAACAAGATGATCGCTGCAGCGGAAGCGAGTGACATCATGCCATCGAGTGCAGCAAGTCCGATGTAATCATAAATATAGAAAACAATCGTCTTTAAGTTAATCGTTCCTGTCGCTCCAGTCGTGATCATCCCTTGCTTGTTAATAATCGCAACGACAGACGAATAGGTCTTAAAAGCACCAATGACTGAAGTGATTAAGATATAGAAGATCATCGGTGAAATTAACGGTACTGTAATGCGTTTAAAGGATTTATATCGACCAGCACCATCGATTTGAGCCGCTTGATAATATTGTTTATCAATCCCTTGAATACCGGCGAGGAAGACAATGATCTTAAATGCAAGTCCATTCCAAACAGAATAGATCAAAATGACTGACATCGCAGACCAGAAGGTCGCACCAACACCGACCCAAACAATGGGCTGACCGCCAAACCAGGAAACGATTTGATTGGCTAATCCTAGATTGGTTAAATCATTGGAGTTCCCTTTAAACATGTAAGCGAACACAAGACCGATCGCAATCGAGTTTGTGACATAAGGCAAGAAGAAAATCGTCTGATAGAATCCCTTAAGCGGTTTGATCGCGTTCATTGCGACTGCGATAAGTAAACTTAAGAGCACTGCAATAGGCACCGAAACTAAAACGATAATACCTGTATTGAATACAGCTTGTTTAAAGTTTGCGTGTCTTAATACGGTTAAGTAGTTACCTGCTAACGTATAACCACTGAATTCATTGGTTTGAATGTTATACCCCGTATAAAACGAGATGATAAATGAGTTGAAGATGGGATAAAAGGTGAAAATGCCCAAAAGGATAAAGGCTGGAATGACGAAGAGAATAAACTTGAACCAATGAGGCATATGCGAAATAAAACTCAAGTGGTGCTTATCCATCCAGTCATTGATGATCACCATCATGTGATGGGTGCGGCTGCGGAATTTCCAAATGAAATCCTTCAGCGCTAGTTTGAATGTACTCATAGGTGAAGTCCTGTTTCCTTACTAAATAGATGTACTTTACCCTTCTTCACACCCAGTTTAATCGTTTTTTGTTGGTACACTGAATCAGAATCGACAAGTGCACGCAAATTGATGTTGCCAATCGAAAAACGAATCATCGTATCGCGACCGATATGTTCTACATCTTGCGCATCGACTTCAAATCCATTGGGATCAACTCTAAAATCTTCAGGTCTCACACCAATGTTATAGATGCCATCACTGAGTTCGGTGTTGCCTAAGACCACATCACCCACCATGGCTTTACCTGATTTAACATGTCCCTCAAAGGTATTGATGGGAGGATTCCCTAGGAAACGTGCAACAAATAGGTTATCTGGATTGTTATACATTTCTTGAGGTGCATCCATCTGTTGTTTCACACCATAATTTAAGACCACCATTTGATCGGAAATACTCATGGCTTCTTCTTGGTCATGGGTGACAAAGATCGTCGTAATTCCTGTTTCACGTTGAATACGTTTAATTTCTTCTCTGGTTTGAAGTCTCAAACGCGCATCCAAGTTGGATAGAGGTTCGTCTAAGAGAAGTACTCTTGGCTTTTTGACGAGTGCGCGAGCAATCGCCACACGTTGTTGTTGTCCACCTGAGAGTTGTGAGGGTTTTTTGTCGAGTTGATCTTCAATCCCAACAAGTTTTGCCATTTCCATAACCAAATCTTCTGCTTCAGTACGCTTGATATTCAAGTTTTCAAGCGGAAACATAATGTTTTGACGTACGGTCATGTGGGGATAGAGGGCATAGTTTTGGAAAACTAAACCAATCCCTCTTTTTTCTGGTGCGAGACGAGTGACATCATCTTCACCAAAGAATATCTTTCCGCCAGAAGGTTTATGTAACCCAGCAATCATAAAAAGGGTGGTCGATTTACCACACCCCGAAGGTCCAAGTAAACCGACGAGCTTTCCTGATGGAATGGTGATGGTTAAATCGTCGACGGCACGGGTTTCTTTACCAGTTTTGTCGGTAAATACTTTGGTTAAATTCTCTAATCTGATCTCCATGTGATCGTAAACTCCTTAAGTTCTATTTTTACTTTTTATAAAAAGAAAAGTACTTTTGTATTCCAAAAGCACTTTTAGTCACGAGTATCGAAAAAAACACTGTGTGTCGTTGTCAAAAAGGATGTTCGAATATCTGTTAAAATTTGATACATAGAACTTTCACCTCAACAAGATTATTATATAATAATACAGCCGAAAAAACAATGTCGAGATGAATCTACTTAACGGATTTTTACACCTTTTTTTCAAAGATTTCGCTGAAAGCGCTTTTAGGGGTAATTCAATTATAGTAAAGAGAAGGGTCTTTGTCAACGTAAGATGACCGATTTTCTTGATAAAAGAGAAAACAGCACGATGGGTGCTGTTTGTCTATACATTGTTATTTATAAATAACAGGATTAAAGAATATTCTTAAAATTCACAGTTTTTTGGTGTTCTTGGGAAAGGGAGAACATCTCTGATATTCTCAACACCTGATAGATACATGATCAAGCGTTCAAAGCCCATACCAAATCCAGAGTGGACACAACCACCATAGCGACGAAGATCTAAATACCATTCAAAATCTTTTTCAGGGATATGAAGTTCTTCCATACGCTTGAGTAAATAATCTAAACGTTCTTCACGTTGTGAACCACCGACGAGTTCACCAGAACCAGGAACAAGTAAGTCCATTGCAGCAACCGTCTGTTGATCTTCATTTAAGCGCATATAGAATGCTTTAATTTCTTTTGGCCAATCGATGACAAAGACCGGTGATTTGAAGTGTTTTTCTGTGAGGTACTTCTCGTGTTCAGTGTTGATGTCTTGTCCGTGTTTAGGGAGGTTTTCAAACTTAACCCCACTTTGAAGAAGGATATCAATCGCTTCTTTATGCGTCACTTTCGCGAAAGGGGCATCCAATACCTTCTTGAGACGATCGATGAGACCTGCTTCAACGAACTTGTCAAAGAAGACCATTTCTTCGGGGAGTTTATCAAATACATAGCGAATAATGAATTTTACCATTTCTTCAACAACTTGCATGTTCTTAGTTAAATCCGCAAATGCCATTTCAGGCTCAATCATCCAAAACTCTGAGGCATGACGTTGTGTGTTGGAGTTTTCTGCTCGAAAGGTCGGTCCAAACGTATAAACATTTCGGAATGCGAGTGCATACGCTTCAGCTTCGAGTTGTCCGGTAACCGTCAGATTGGTTCTTTTGCCGAAGAAGTCTTTCTTATAATCCACTTGTTTTTCTTCATTAAACGGAATGTTTTCTAACGGAAGTGTTGTGACAGAGAACATTTGACCTGCGCCTTCGCCATCATTTGCGGTAATGATTGGGGTATGCGTGTAAATGAATCCTTGTGATTGGAAGAACTCGTGAACTGCCATCGCAGCCACCGAACGTAGACGAAAGACGGCGTGAAAGAGGTTGGTTCTTGCACGCAAATGTGCAACTTCACGTAAAAATTCTCTGGTATGGCGTTTAGGTTGGATAGGGTAATCTTCAGGTGAATCTCCTAAAAGTTCGATATGATGGGCTTTGAGTTCAAAGGGTTGCTTCGCATCTGGCGTCAAAATAAGTTCACCATGAACTTCAATCGCGCTTCCTACTCTTAGTTTTTGAACATCTTTAAAATTATCAATTTTCTGCTCTTCATAGACGACTTGAAGCGTTTCAAAAAATGTCCCGTCATGAAAATTGATAAACCCGAACTCTTTTTGAGCACGGTGATTACGAATCCATCCATAAAGTTTTAATGCTTTATGAAGTTGCTCTTCAGTTTGACGATAGATCTGTTTTACTGTTGTTTCCATATGTCTTTCCTCCTTATAGGAAATAAAAAACGCCCTTATCATTCTAAGGACGTAATAGTTACGCGGTACCACCTTAGTTCTAGATGACTCTAGCCCTCAAAAGCCCATAACGTAGGCATGCGGATGGTTCTACTCTTCATGTTTGAATTTCTTCCATCTCTCAGAGTGTTCTTCACAAGAAACATTAGGTCGACTTTCACCGTCTTCGACTCGCTATGCTAAGGGGTTTTTGTTACTCTCTCATCATCGATTTATCATTAGTATACTGTTTATGAAGCGATTTGTCAATCGATTTCTTCACTGTCGGTTTGATCGATTTCCACTAAATCGTCTTCTTCAATTTCATCAAACTTAGCCTGCGAAATATGTTCGAATTTTTTCGAAATTTTCGTAGTCGTTACATGGACATCTTTTGCACTGGTGGAGACACTATCAATCGAGCGTTTGAGTTTTTCCCAACGTTCGCCATAACGCTTGAAGTCTTCTCCAAGAAGTTTTAATTCATTGATGATCATGCCTGCTTGTTTGTTTTTCTCGATGTTGATGATGATCATCTGAATCATGGATAGCATGTATATCAATGTTGTCGGTGATGTAACCCAGACTTTATTTTGGTTTGCATAATCGATGATGTCTTCATGATTCGCATAGATTTCCGCAAACACAGCTTCTGCGGGGACAAACATGACTGCATGATCACTTGTTTCACCAGCAAGAATATATTTATTCTTGATGTCATCAATATGTTTCTTTACATCACGCTTAAAATCTTTCCCTGCAGCTGCACGATCCGATTCACTTAACTCTTTATTAAAGATGCGTTTATAGTTTTCTAAAGGGAATTTGGAGTCAACCGCGACCATCCCCATGGGTTCTGGAGCGAAGATCACCGCATCCGCGATGGAATTATTGGATAGACGATGTTGCTTGTCATAGAGTGTCATCTTTTCGCCAAAAACACCCGCTAATAACTGATACAGTTGGACTTCGCCAAAAATGCCACGTGTTTTTTGTCCTTTAAGTAGGTCATTGAGTGAAACGACCTCTGTGGATAATGACTCAATTTTCTTTTGAGCTTCATCAATTTTCGTGAGTCTTTCGACCACATTAGTAAATGTCTGAGTCGTCTTTTCAAATCCTTGACCTAATCTTAATTCCACTTTTTCATTGATCTCACGCAATTTTGTTTCAATATGTTGCATCATGGTGTCTTTAAATTGATTGAGATCAGTCTGACTCGTTTTGCTTGTTTCTCCGAAAAGTTTCGCCATCTCAAATTTAAACTCACCATACTCTTTTTGAATATAGGCTTTTAAATCAGATTGCGTCTGTACAAATTCCGATAAATCAATCTCATGGGAATCTTGTTTTTGTGGTTTGAAGATAAGAACCACCAATAGGATCACCACAACACCAAGTAAACCTAAAATGACATAATCTAGCATTGTTTATACCTCCACATCTTCTAAATAGTAAATGTGCCAAACATCATCAATCACTTCAACATAAACCGTCATATAGGTTTCATCAGATAGGATTAAATCGTTGACTGATGTGATGAAACGGTCATCGTTTAGCGCTCGTGCATAATTGCGTTGCTTTTCGGGTTCCACCATCACGCTTTGATACGCCCTGCTCACCAAGTCTGTGCAGTAATATTTATATTCCATATCGAGGAAAAACAAGAAGTTATAGAGGGCTTTATCGGAAAGATTTGCTGCATATTCCACCACACCATCAAGTTGTTCATCGGTGATGCCTTTGACTCTGAGTCCTACATAGTAAGGACGATACTTGGTTCCATAATATGGATACACCGGATCAGCGGTATTTCGATAATTAGGATTGAGCCAATAATTGGATGAACTCCGGCTAATTGTTGCACTGTAATTGTGCGGTTCGTTTCCTGGATGTGTAATGAAATCCCAAATGGTTTCATCGCCTTGGGGGAAGCCATATGCCTCATAAAAACGATTTTCTCCATCGTTAATCGCAGCATGCCCACCAAAATAATAAGACACAAATAAATGTCCTGCAGGACTATATGGAAATGGAGATAACTGCGTGGTGAAGATATCCCCTTTCTGACCAAGGAATTTCCGTGTATCATCATAGAATACACTTCGTGTATCCTCTAACTCATAGGATGTTTCACGTGAAACTTTATAGTAGCGACGCGTTTGAAAAACGTTGGTTGAATATTCGAATTCTTCTTCATATTCAAAGGTAGATCGCGCTTTAAAATCCTCGATAGCTTGATCGACTTGAATGTTTTCAGCAACCGCAATTCCCAATGAATAAATCATTCCCATAAGAATGAGAACTAGGAGGGTTTTGATAGCTTTCCATAAGGTAAAGCGACGGCGTTTAGTTGGTTGTTTTTTCTTCGATTTGCCCATCGATCATTTCACCTGCTTTATTCCTATTATAGCACTTCAAGTGAAATCCTAGATAAGAAAATGCCGAGACTCTCGGCATTGTTCTTTAGTGTTTTCTGGGTTTGATAACGAGTGCTCTTTCTTCGCCTTCGCCTTCGGATTCGGTGATGACATCACGCCAATCAGAAAGTTTCGTGTGAATGATGCGGCGATCAAAGGCATTCATGGGATCAAGTTTAACTGCAACACGTGTTTGAGCGACTTCTTTCGCAGTTTTCGTTGCTAAAATTTCGAGTTGCTTTCTTCTATTTTCGTGATAATTTCCAATGTCTAGTGAGACGATCAGATGATCTTCAACGAAAAGATTCAAGTAGTTTCTTAGCATAAACTGCAAGGATAACAGGGTTCTACCTTCGCGCCCAATCAAAAGTGCGTTTTCATCAGATTCGACATGATAATGGATTTCAGAACCTTCACTGACGGTTCTTACTTCCATACGGGTCTTAATATCCATGGTTTTAAGGATATTTTCCAAATAGACTTTACCTTCGGTCGCTAGGCTGACATTGGGTGTCGCTTCATAGGTCGCTGAAGTTCCAAAACCTAATAAGCCTTTCTTTTCTTTGAGAACCGTAAGTTTGATCTTATCTTTTTGAATCTTTAATTGTTCAACAGCCATTTTTTCAGCTTCTTGTAATGTTTTTGCTTCAAATTCGATTTTTTTAAAGTTCATTATATTCACCCCAGTAATTGTTTTTGCTTGAGTGCTTCATGTTTCTTTTCGTTGATTTTGCGGTTGACAAGCGTTTGACCTAATGAGTAAATGTTACCAAAAATCCAATATAGCGCGAGCGCGTTAGAAGAATAGGAAGCGAATGCCATCATCACAACCATGAAATAGCTGACATATTTCATTGTTTGTTCTGTTTGTTGTGCTTGTGGTGTCAGGTTTTGACGTCCAGTATTCTTCGCATACGATGGTTTTTTCATCGATATTCTTTGGAGTAAGAACATCGTTCCACCGACGATACCCGCGAGTACCATACCGATGATACCATCGTTACCATTGGCTAAGTTAATGCCAAAGAAGTTAGTGTTGCTGACAGAGTCAGCATACATACCACCCTCGATGGTGATACGACGAACCACACCATACATCGCGATAAAGATTGGCATCTGCAAGAAAGGCATGAGACATCCAAAGACGCTAATTCCGTGTTTCTTGTAGACCTGCATCATTTCCATCTGCATCATCTGTTGTGATTGAGGATCTTTACGCGTTGCGTATTTCTGTTGGACCTTTTGCATATCAGGTTGTGCAAGGTTCATCTTTAACGACATATCATTACTCTTTGCATAAATAGGCCATGCTAAGGTACGAACAACAATGGTGGTGAGTAAAATACCTACTGCAAAGTTGTTACCAAAAACACCTGCAAAGAAATTCATGATGAAGGCAACGGGAATGACTAAGATCCAGTCAAAGAAGTTTGCATCTTTATTGGAAATAGGATCCTCTCCGCCTGCGACATACACCGTGAAGTTTTGTGCATAATCATTATAGGTAAAGGTGACAACATATGAATACTGATCTCTAAAGCCGTTTTCATCGAGCGGATCATATCCATTGTCATTAAAATAGGTAGAAAAATTAGAATCATTTTGATCGACCACTGTGACATCGCCATCACGATAGACCACGTATGCAGTGATGCCTTCAGGGTTAAACATTTCTCCCTTTTGATAAAGGACAGAGTCCTTATCAAAGCGGAAGGTAACCATCACGATGTCATCAGGATCACCAACGATGGGGTCTGGCTTAACATAAATTTGAAACGATGCTTCAATGTCTGATTCGGTGAAGGTGTATGTTCTTACACCATCATCATTGGTTAGTACATTTGTGGGGAGTTGTCCATCGTATTCTACGAGTGTTCCCACACCGTTTTCGGTTAAACTCCAATAGGATAAACCGTTCTCGCCTTTAAAGATGATGTTGTTGGCTTCGCTTTGATCGAAAACAAGTTTTTCCCATGAGTTAACTTCACCCACTGGATTGTTAACGATGACTTGCTTGACAGGATCAGATCCGCCACCACATGCTGCTAAGCTGATAGCAACAATAACCATCATGACGAGGAAGATAATGCGTTTACTCATGTTCTTTCTCCGTTAGTTTAGATTTTTTTAATAGAGCCTGTAATTTGCTTTGCATCTCGGCAAAAGATAAGTCAATCGCTGAAGGTTTGATCACGATTACAAAATTTGATTTTGCAATGATCTCATCTTTCATCTCTTGAATAATCATTCGGATTCTTCGCTTAGCTAAATTACGTTCGACAGCGCCACCATAACGGCGGCCGATAGATAGTGCAAAACGAAAGTGTTCGTTTGCAGGATCCTCGCTTTGATAGATTGCAAAATAACTGTCTCCCTTGACAACCTTCTTCTTAAAGATCGCATCGATTTCGCTATTTTTCTTTATGCGATATCTCTTTTTCATCGGTTTTCAATGTTTTAAAAAAAGAAGGACTACTCAATATGATAACAAAGGTTTGTTATTATTTTAATCGAGTAATCCAAGTGTTTTTAAAATAATGATTTAATTTAGACAGTCAATTCAGCGCGGCCTTTCGCTCTGCGGCGGGCGAGGACGCGACGACCGTTTGCTGTAGCCATTCTTGCTCTAAAACCATGAGTCTTAACACGTTTTAGTTTACTTGGTTGATAAGTTCTTTTCACAATAAAACCACCTTTCTTGCGAAACCATGCTTTTTCATTATATAAAAAGACCCCCTATTTGTCAACCACAAACCTCGCTTTTTTTCGTAAAAGAACATCTTGAAACTAAGAATGCAAATCTTACATTTAGCACGTCATTTTAATTATGAGTTTTCAACACCATCAATCCATTTTCTTCTGTGGATAACTTACCCCCATTTTTGGGGGAATGTGGATAACTAGTTAAACATAAATGATGGCTTTATAAAGGGCTTCGATACCCATACTTTCCCACATTCTTCCCACTTATCCACAGCCACACATCTTCACTTTTCCACAAAAACTGTTGATAAGTTTTTTGCGCAAAAAAGTTGAATTATGTTATTCTAATTATACGATGAATTGAGGGATGAAATATGAACAGTTATGACCTGCTCTGGCAGCGCATTTTGAATGAACTTGAGATCACCTTTAGCGAAGACATCTTCCAAGAAGTCTTTGAACCGCTAAAATCAACACATAAATATGCTAATGATCATGTCTATGTGATTGTTCCAAGCGAGTTCATAAAAAACCGCATCAACAGACTTTATCTATCTAAGATCAACGCTTTAGCACAAAAATTCCATCAATCACCGATTCGCTTTAAATTCGTCACTGAATCTGAACTTATTCCTGAGGAAACTTTGGTAAGTCCTGAAAGAAATCTTAGCTTAAAGTATCGTCCAGGGAATTTAAACGCAACCTATACATTTGATAATTTCGTTGTTGGTAAATCCAATATGTTCGCGTTCAGAATGGCAATGAAAGTTGCTGATCAACCCGGGGCAGTTGCCAATCCACTCTATATTTTTGGAGACGTTGGCTTGGGTAAAACCCACTTGATGCAAGCGATTGGTAATTACATTTTAGATCAAGATATTAACAAAAAAGTGCTTTACGTCAAAGCGGATGGCTTCATTGAAGATTTCGCAAACTTATTAAAGAAAGAGAAAATGGAAGATTTCAACGCGAAATATCGTGATATTGATATTCTACTCGTGGATGATATTCAGATTATGGGTGGGGCAACCAAAACCCAAATGGAGTTTTTTAAACTCTTTGATTACCTTTATCAACAAAATAAACAGATCGTCATTACGAGTGATAAACCAGCATCCGAGCTGAAGAATATCATGACGCGTTTGACTTCACGATTTGAAGTGGGATTAACCGTCGATATTCAAGTACCTGATTTAGAGCATCGAATTGAAATTCTAAAGCGTAAATTAGCCTCTGAATCCAGTGATATCCACGATATCCCGTTAAACGTTTTAGAATTTATCGCTTCTTCCTTCGTCACCAACATCCGTGAGCTTGAAGGAGCCTTAAAACGTGTTTTATTCTATTGTTTAACCAATAACTTAGATTTAACGATAGAATCTGTTAACGAAGCTTTAGAACCTCTGTTAAAGACCAAGCGGAAGAGCGATGCTTTAAATGAAAATAATTATGATCGTATCCAATCTATCGTCAGTGATTTCTATGGCATTACCCTAGAGGATCTGATCGGAAAGAAACGACATACAAAGTATATCCTCCCCAGACATATCGCGATGTATTTAATAAAAGTGCGTTATAACATCCCTTATAAAACCATTGGTTCGCTCTTTGGTGATCGTGATCACTCAACCGTGCTTGCTGCATGTGAAAAGATTGATAATGATTTAAAACAGGATGCCGCATTAAAGATTGCTGTAGAAACATTAACCAAAAAGATTGATGCCTTTAATAAAAAATGATGTTCGTTCATTGTTGGAAAATATGGTATAATAATAGCGATATAAAGCCTTTCTGGTATTTATCCACAAACCCACACAGACTAACAACAATAATTAAAAGATTTAAATAAAAGAAATAAAAGGAGCCCGCATATGATTTTCAGTGTCGATCGTGATGTATTATTAAACCAACTACTTATCGTTCAAAAAGGTCTTCCTTCGAAAACACCACTCCCCATTCTTTATGCGATTAAGTTTGAAGTTAATGAAGATCATATTCTTCTTACAACAAGCAACACCGATGTTGCGATTCAAGTCTTAGTCGATGATCATACACTCTCTATTAAACAAGCTGGTAAGGTCGCTATACCGGGACGTTATTTAATTGAAATCATGCGTAAGATCACTTCACAACGTGTTGAATTTGCTTTAATTGAAGATAAACTCATCGTGATTAAAGCGGATCGTTCTGAATTTAAACTACGCTTGATGGATGTTGAAGATTATCCGGATATCGATTTCCTTGATCTTAATGATCCAGTGGTTTTAGATAGTGTTTTGATTAAAACGATTATCAAAGAAACGAATTATGCCACAGCCAATACAGAAAAGCGTCCTATTTTAACAGGTGTTAATTTTAAATATTTAGATAATCATTTGTATTGTGTTGCGACTGACTCATATCGTTTGTCACAAAAGAATGTGAAATTAAGAACACACAGTAAGCAATTTGATATCGTGATTCCTAACAAGAGTTTAGATGAATTATCTAAAATCCTTGATACCTATAACGATGATGTCGAATTATTTATCAACCCTAACAAAGTGTTGTTTAAGATGAATAAAATTTTATTCCAAACACGTTTACTTGAAGGTACGTATCCTGATACAATGCGTATCATACCGGTTGAATTCCCCGTGGTTATCCCCTTTAATAAAGAAGAATTATTAGCAGCCGTTGAACGCGTTTCGCTTCTATCACCAAGAGATCGTGAAACTAACTACAATATCATCAAGATGAGTTTACGTCCTGATCGTGTGGTAGAAATGAGTTCAACCAATAATGAAGTTGGGGATGCATTAGAAGAAATTATTCCATCATCAGATGCAATCGGACCTGTCATTAAGATCGCGTTTTCATCACGCTACTTAGTCGAAGCTCTTAAATCTTTTAGTTCTTCAGAAGTTTTGATTCATTTTGCTGGAGAAGTCAAACCCTTTGTCATTAAAGGCAATTTAGATGCTGATTTACTTCATCTGATTTTACCTGTTAGAATCGACTAAAAAATAAGATAAAAAATAGAGAGTCATTACGATGGCTCTTTTTTTGTCTTTTTTCACTCAAGGCTTAAATTTCCATTTTAAAGCCGTTTTTTATAACCATCTAAACTCACCATTGAGTTGATAAAAAAAGACTAAAAGGGGGTGCTTTTTTGCTTATATTATGATATAATATAAATGTAACTCGAGAGGACATGCATGAAAACATTCAAAATTCATACCGAATTCATTACACTCGGACAATTTTTAAAAGCAACAGATCACATTGGTTCTGGGGGAGAAGCCAAGTTTTTTTTATTAGAAAACGCCGTTCTCGTGAACCTAGAAAGACGCACTGAACGCGGGAAAAAATTGTATCCTGGCGATAAGATTCGTGTTAAATCTCATGAGTATGTGATTCAAAGTGATTAAGCGAATTTACATCAAGCAATTTCGTAATCATGAGGTTCTTGATCTTACATTCACACAACCTTTTGTCTATCTTCATGGACTTAATGGTTCTGGAAAAACAAGTGTCCTCGAAGCAATTTTATTTTGTGCAACGACTAAATCACATCGTACCAATGAAGAAAAGGAATTGATTAAGCGAAACGAACCGTTTGGACAAGTTAAGTTATGGACGGATCAGGATCGTTATGAGATTGTTTTATCGAAGAGTGGAAAACGTGCTTCAATCAACGGTGTCGAAAAGAGAAAACTCTCTGACTTCATCGGACATCTCAATGTCGTGATGTTCGCACCCGAAGATTTAAGTCTTATTCAAGGATCGCCTCAAGAAAGACGTCAATTCATTGATTTAGAATGGATGCAATTGCATAAACCTTATCTTAAAGCACTTAATACGTATAAACAAGTATTAAAGCAACGCAATAGCTTGCTTAAAAAGATTAGTATGGATGATGAATTCACTTTCCTCAATATCTTAGCCGAACAACTTTATGAGGTTGGATGCGAAATCATCAAAGAAAGACGAATGTTCATCGAGGAACTCAATCATTTTTTAAAAGAGGTTTATGCACGGTTTTCTTTTCACGATGTTGAGCTAGTCTATGAACCCGACGTGGATGAAAAAGCATTTCATCAGCACTTGAATAAGAATCAGAAACAAGATATTCTCTATCAAACGACGCTTGCCGGACCCCATAGAGATGATCTTATCGTCCGTTTTAACGGGTTTGAAGCCAAGACGTATGCATCCCAAGGGGAACAACGTTTAATTGTCATAGCGCTCAAATTAGCCTTATTAAAACTGATTGAGCACAAGACGGAGCGCAAAGCAACCTTGCTTCTGGATGACGTCTTAAGTGAACTTGATCCAGAAAAACAAGCATTATTCTTAAAAGAACTACCTAAAGAACATCAGATCATCATGAATAGTACCCATCCAATCGAGGGGGATCATATTCAGATGATTCATCTTGCAAAGGAGTAATACATTATGTCCAATTATGATGCGTCAAATATTCAGATCCTCGAAGGCTTAGAAGCGGTCAGAAAACGTCCGGGGATGTATATCGGAAGCACGGGATCCAGAGGGCTTCACCACCTTGTCTGGGAAATCGTCGATAACTCGATCGATGAAGCTTTAGGTGGCTATGCAACCGATATTAAACTCGAACTTCTCAAAGGCGAAATTATTCGCGTCACCGATGATGGTCGAGGCATTCCGGTGGATCTTCACCCCAAAACTAAACGTCCCGCAGTAGAGACGATTTTAACGTCGCTTCATTCCGGTGGTAAATTTGATGGAAAATCGTATAAAGTATCTGGAGGACTCCATGGTGTGGGTGCTTCTGTTGTTAATGCGCTTTCTGAATGGTTTTTAGTCGAGATTCATCGTGATGATAAAGCGTATGAACAACGCTATGAACGTGGAATTCCTGTCACCGATGTGACTGTGATTGGTGAATCCACCCATACAGGAACGATTGTTACCTTCAAAGCAGACCATTTAGTCTTCACAGAAACCACCGTATACGAATATGAAATTCTACGCAATCGCATTCAACAGCTCGCTTTCTTAAACAAAGGCATAAAGATTACCATCTCAGATCAACGTGGCGATACACCTGTTGAAAACACCTACCATTATGAAGGTGGGATTGTTGAATATGTTCAATTCTTGAATACAGGTAAAGGAAAAGTCAATCAAGAGATTATTTATATTGAACGTGAAGTTGAGGGGATCACTTTAGAAATCGCGATGCAATATAATGATTCATACGCAACCAACCTCTACTCATTCACCAATAATATCCCCACTCATGAAGGCGGGATGCATGAAGATGGTTACAAACTCGCACTTACCCGTATTTTAAATAAATATGGCACAGATTCAAATATGCTCAAAAAGGATGATTCCTTCTTAGGCGAAGATACGAGAGAAGGGTTGACCGCCATCATCTCGGTGAAACATCCTAACCCTCAATTTGAAGGACAAACCAAAACTAAGCTTGGTAATCCTGAAGTAAGAGGCATCACTTCCCAAGTCTTTGGTGAAGGATTCGAACGCTACTTAATGGAAAATCCTGCGGATGCGAAAGCTATCACCGAAAAATGTCTTATGGCTTCACGGGCAAGAATTGCAGCGAAGAAAGCCAGAGAAGCAACCAGACGTAAGTCTCCGCTTGATGCTCTTGGGTTTGCTTCAAAACTTGCGGATTGCCGTAGTAAAGACCCTGTGATTTCTGAAATTTATATCGTCGAAGGTGACTCTGCGGGTGGATCAGCTAAACAAGGACGTGAGTCTGAATATCAAGCTATTCTGCCACTTCGCGGAAAAGTCCTAAACGTCGAAAAAGCGCGTTTAGACAAAATTTTAAGCAATAAAGAAATTCTATCCCTTATTCAAGCATTAGGTACAGGGATTGGTGACGAATTTGACGCCGAAAAAGCACGTTATCATAAAGTGGTCATCATGACCGATGCTGATATTGATGGCGCACACATTCGCACACTTTTATTGACATTCTTCTTCCGTTACATGAAACCGTTGATCGATTTAGGCTATGTCTTTATCGCCCAACCCCCACTTTATAAAGTCCAATCAGGCAAGAAAGTGGAATATGTCTATTCTGATGATCAGCTTCAACGCCTTTTAAGTGAACTTGGTGGTAGACCGACCATTCAGCGCTACAAAGGTTTAGGGGAAATGAATCCTGAACAGCTCTGGGAAACCACGATGGATCCCGAAAATAGAACATTACTCCAAGTGTCTCTCAAGGATGCAATGGATGCCGATCAAGTCTTCTCCATGCTCATGGGTGAAGAAGTTGAACCAAGAAAACAATTTATTCAAGAAAACGCGATTTACGCGAACAATATTGATGCATAAGGAGGAGACACATGATGGACCAAACATTCAATAACGAATCAAGCAAAACAACTGAAGGTTACGTCAAAGAGATTAATATCTCGAATGAGATGAAAACCTCCTTCTTAAACTACGCGATGAGCGTCATCGTCTCACGTGCACTTCCTGATGTTAGAGATGGACTAAAGCCAGTTCAACGCCGTATATTGTACGCGATGAATGATCTGGGAATGTCTGCGGATAAACCTCATAAAAAGTCTGCACGTATCGTTGGGGAAGTTATCGGTAAATACCATCCTCACGGCGATTCATCGGTCTATGATGCGATGGTACGTATGGCACAGCCCTTTAACTACCGCATGCCTTTGATCGATGGCCACGGGAACTTTGGTTCTGTCGATGGTGATGGCGCAGCGGCGATGCGTTACACCGAAGCGAGAATGTCAAAAATCGCGATGGAACTCGTCAGAGACTTAGAAAAGAATACCGTGGACTATGTCGATAACTATGATGGCTCTGAAAAAGAACCCGCAGTTCTCCCTTCACGTTATCCCAATCTTCTTGTCAACGGTTCGACCGGGATCGCGGTTGGGATGGCGACCAATATTCCACCCCATAATTTAAGTGAAGTGGTCGATGGCATCTTGGCATACATGGATAATGATCAAATTACGATTGCCGAACTCATGGAATTTATTAAAGGCCCTGACTTTCCTACTGGAGGACAGATCCTTGGTCTTTCTGGACTACGTCAAGCCTATGAAACTGGACGCGGCATTATCGCGAACCGGGCAACCGCGGAAATCGTCACCCATAAAAACAAACAAGCGATTGTGATCACTGCAATTCCCTATCAAGTCAATAAAACGACATTGATTGAACGCATTGCAGAAATCGCGAAAGACAAGATTGTGGAAGGAATCACCGATCTACGCGATGAATCCAACCGAAAAGGCATGCGCATCGTCATCGAGCTTAGACGTGATGTCAATCCTCATGTCATGCTCAATAACCTTTATAAGTTTACACAACTTCAAACGTCCTTTGGTTTTAATATGATCTGCCTTGTCAAAGGTCAACCTCAAATGTTAAATCTTCGTGATATGATCAAGTACTACCTTGAACATCAGGTCGAAGTCGTGCAACGTAGAACCATTTATGATCTAGAAAAAGCAGAAGCAAGACAACACATTTTAGAAGGATTAGTGATTGCCCTCAATGATATCGATCGTGCGATCGAGATTATCAAAGCATCCAAGACAGGCGATGAAGCAAGAGATGCACTTATCGCTGAATATCAACTCACAGACATTCAAGCCAGAGCCATCTTAGATATGCGCTTGCAGCGTTTAACAGGACTTGAAATCGATAAGATCAAAGCGGAACGCGAAGATCTCATCATCAAGATTGGTGACTATAAAGATATCATTCAAAGTCATCTTAGAAAAATCTCCATTATTAGAGATGAACTTTCTGAGATTAAAGCAAATTATGGCGATGAACGCTTAACAGAAATCAACCTTCACGAGGATTTAAGCATTGAAGATGAGTCATTAATTCCCGTTGAAGATGTCATCATCACCGTGACCAATAATGGATATATCAAACGCATGAAAGTTGATCATTATAAGACACAAAATCGTGGCGGTGTTGGTATGTCAGGGATCAAGGTTCATGAAGATGATTACGTTGAACACATCACGATGACATCCACCCATGATTTCCATCTATTCTTTACGAATAAAGGACGTGTCTATAAGATTAAAGGTTATAGTATCCCCGAAGGCTCACGTCAGTCCAAAGGCTTACCAATCGTCAATCTTTTAGAGTTCCAAAAGGATGAAAAGCTTGCCTCATTTACTAATGTCAAAGACTTTAGTGATGAGAATGCCTTCTTAACGTTCGTGACGAAGAAAGGCATTATTAAGCGTACATCCATTGGCGAATATGCCAATATTCGTACCAACGGTATTAACGCGATCAACCTTCGTGAAGATGATGAATTACTGTCTGTCGCATTAACCGATGGAACCAAAGAAATCATCCTTGGCGCATCCAACGGAAAAGCCATTCGCTTTGATGAAAATGATGCACGTGCGATGGGTAGAACAACCTCTGGAGTACGTGGTATGGACATCGGAAAAAATGATGAAGTGGTTGGCGTTGCGATCGTCTCAAATGATCAAGAAGAAATTCTTGTCATTACCGAAAACGGCTTTGGTAAGCGAACCGTCGTTGAAGAATATCGTAAGCAAATTCGTGGCGGTAAAGGTGTGAAGACGCTCAATGTCACCGAAAAGAACGGACGTTTATCGACGCTTCGCACCGTGAATGACGATCTCGATTTAATCGTTGTTTCCGATAAAGGTGTTGTTATTCGAACCCATGTGGATCAAATTTCACAGACCAAGCGTGCTACCCAAGGAGTCAGAATCATTCGCCTGAGACCGGATCATAAAGTTTCAACGATTGCGTTAGTTCCTAGACAAGAAGAAATACTTGAAGATGAAGAAACACCAGAAAGCACCTTCACTCAAGAAGCACTTGCTGTCGCTGAACCTAAGCGAGTGATTGAAGCAGTCAACCTTGCCCCTGAAGAAGTGGAACAAGAAGCTGAAGAAAAAGTAACCACAGAATCACTTTTTGATGAATAAAAAAAGAACGCATCCGACAGGGTGCGTTTTACTTTTTAAGATATCTTTTTTCAATATAATCTTTGGCA
>CALMNM010000092.1 GCA_937868795.1 uncultured Acholeplasma sp. | reverse complement strand
TGATCTATGTGGATTATGTCGATGAACTGAAAGAGACGATGAGTGAAGATACAGTCACACTCAATATCAACCAATTGTACAACACGACCAAACATAGTGATACCGATGTTGATTATCTACGTTTTGTCGTTCTTGAAACAGACGCCTATAAACTTTCAGTCACCAGTGGTTCCTATAGTGATGATGAATCCGATATCTATAACGAATCTGGCGAAAGAGTAAGTGGTAGTGGTATGTTCATTCTAGAACCAGGTGTCTACTACATCGAAGTGGATCTCGATCGCTTAGATTTTAATTATTCTGTTCGTCTATCTCGTATGTATGATGACAATGTCGGTGGAACTGAAGTTCATTTAACCGAAGGCATCACTGCTGTGACCATCTATTATAACTTTCCTTATGATGAAGAATGGATTATTTTTACATTGGATCAAACGATGATGGTTAAGATTTATAGTGATACTTACGTGAGTAGCGATTATTATGTCTGTGATAGTGAAGGAATACTGTCTTATCATAATGCCAATTATCTGTTGATGTCCAATCGCGAAGTAGCGCTATTGGAACCAGGAACCTATATGGTGAAATTTCATCGTGATGTCGAATCAAGTCGAAGTTACACCATCAAATTTGAATCCACGCCTTTTGAGGGTGATGTATCAGGTGATAAGATGCTCACACAAGAATCATATGAACCCTTAATCATAGGTGATATGACAGTTCACTTTGAAGGCCAGTGGGATAGAGATATCTATGTTTTCACCAACGAACAAAAAGTCGATCTTCAGTTTTTTAGAGATGTTAATGTCACGGTATGTGAAATCACAGCACCTGGAGTAGCTGACTGTAAATGGGAAAGTGAACTTTTCACCCTTGCACCAGGAACGCATTACTTTATGTTTGAATCATTAAGCAACGAAGATAGCTATAGTGTCAATATTGAAGTTGTGATGCTGATGGACTTAAGTGATGAAGATAACATGATTCCTGTGGAGATTGGTGTTCCTTTCGAATGTATTATTGAACGCGATGAAGACTTAGACTACTATACGCTTGAAGTCACAGAGCGTCAACATATCGAATTTGACGTTATAGATGGACATTCTGCAAACGCAGAAATCTTCAATAGTCAAGGCGACATCATTTATCGAATTTTTTATGGCTACAAAATCATTGAACTCATTCCTGGATCATATGTCATCGTGATTGGTGAGAACGTCTCTTTATCACATGAGGTTTATCATTTTATCGTCAATTTAAATCCATATGAGACAGACGATACAGATCCAGCAAGAATCGATTTTCCTGTAGAGATGTACCGTCAATTTACCCCGCCCTTTGATTATCAGGGCCGCGCAGAAGGTAGTTTGGATTATGAAGATGATGTGGATTGCTTCATCCTAAACGTAACCACACCAGGTAATTATAAATTTAGTGTGGTTGATTCGACGAAGATCATCGCCTATCTTTATGATAGTGAAGGCAATAGCACACGTTTATTTAATGGGTACAGTTATGATCTTGTCGAAGGAACCTATTATATTCAAGTGTATTCACAATACCGCGATCAAGATTATTTCTTTTATATGCGATAGATGTTAAAAAAATGACGTCATCTTGGGATGATGTCATTTCTTTTTACTTTGATGAAAAACTTCTCATCTTTTTCTCACGTTGTCTTTCTAAATAC
>CALMNM010000091.1 GCA_937868795.1 uncultured Acholeplasma sp. | reverse complement strand
AGTGATAAAACCCCCTGACTTTTTGAAAAGTTACTCCCCCATTCGATGGCTTCATAAAGCCATCAAATCAATATTATGTATTTTCACAAATATTTTTTTAAAAAATCTTGGATAAAATGCTTGAAATATCGAAAAAAAAGTCTATAATTATTGCTTGTAAAAGAATATAAAGATGAGGAGAAAAGCGGTGAACAAAAAACCCTTAATTGAACTCGTAAATGTAACAAAATCATACGACGGTGAAACGGTCGTAGACAACCTTAATTTAACCATCTATGAAAATGAGTTTGTCACTCTTTTAGGTCCATCTGGATGTGGAAAAACAACCACATTACGCATGATCGGAGGCTTCGTTCAACCCGATCAAGGACAAATCATTATCAACGGAAAAGTTTTCAATGATTTACCCCCTTATGCCAGACCCATTCATACCGTCTTTCAACGTTATGCGTTATTCCCTCATCTCAATGTGATCGGTAACGTCGCCTTTGGTCTTGCCAATCGTAATCATGAATATTTGACTAAATTCTTTGGTGAAGAAAAGATTAAAGGATTATATCAAGAAATGTTTGGGTCAACTGATAAGATGAGTGCTCCCAAACTGAATAAAGTCTTCAATCATCTTATTGAACAAGCCGCTAAAGATGCCTTAGCTTTAGTGAAACTCACGGGTTTTGAAAAGCGTAAGATTGATCAAATCTCTGGTGGACAACAACAACGTGTCGCACTTGCTCGTGCCCTCGTGAATAAACCTCAAATCTTACTCCTTGATGAACCTTTAGCCGCTTTAGACCTTAAGCTTCGTCAAGCGATGCAATATGAACTCAAAGAAATGCAACGTAAATTAGGAATTACCTTTATCTTTGTCACCCATGACCAAGAAGAAGCGATGACCATGAGTGATCGTATCGTGGTCATGAAAGAAGGACTTGTCCAACAATTAGGAACTCCTAAATCCATTTATAATGAACCTGTGAACCGCTATGTGGCAAACTTCATCGGGGAAACCAATATCATTCCTGGCACTTATGTCAAAAAAGACTTAGTGAATTTCTTAGGCACAGACTTTAAGTGCATGGGGTACACCTTTGGTGATGGTGAACCCGTGGATGTCGTCATTCGTCCAGAGGACTTTGATGTCGTTGATTTTGAAAAAGCGAAGATTAAAGGCACCGTCACCTTCTCGTTATTCAAAGGGGTTCATAATGAACTAGATGTCGATGTGGATGGTGTTAAACTGATGGTGAACACCTATGAATCCTATGAAGTAGGACAATCGATTGGCTTATCGGTTGACCCCTATGAGATTCATATGATGAAGGTTCTAGACGTATGAACAAGGTCTTTAAGGCGTTAGCCGTTCCCTATCAGATCTGGCTTTACATCTTAGTGTTCATCCCCCTACTGGCGATGGTAGGTATTGCCTTATCCAACTATGATTCCTCTGTCGATTTAAACCAGATCAATGTCAATTTAACCCACTGGTCCATCTTGTTTCAACCCCAAAATGTGATCGCATTCCGTAATAGTGTGGTCTTTGCCATCCTTACAACATTCTTCAGTATGATTTTAGGTTACTTTACCGCCTATTACATCTTTCAATCAAAGTTTAAGAATAAGTTTATCATCTTAACCATCGTGATTTTACCGATGTGGAGCAACTTGATCTTAAGAGTGGATGCGTTAAATAACATTTTCTCAGAAAATAATATTCTCACCTCACTCTTTGGATTTTCTCCCTTTGGAAATATCACAGGCACTAGTTTAGCGATCTTAATCGGATTAGTCTTCACTTACTTGCCGTTTATGATCTTACCAGTCTACACCGCGTTAGAAAAGATCGATTATGCACTTCAAGAAGCGGCACTTGATTTAGGTCTCACACCGTTTAAGAAGTTCTGGAAAGTCATTTTCCCATTATCCTTAAAAGGCGTCGTCACTGGATCGATCATGGTCTTCTTACCGACCTTAGCAGGATTCGCTATTCCTAAGATTTTAGGGAAAGGGAACTTCTTATTCATCGGAAATGTCATTGAAAACAAACTCTTGTCATCAACCATTTTCTATAATCATGGATCCTTACTCGCTGTGGTCATCTTGGTCTTTATCTTAGGATCGATTCTCCTCTTAACCAGATTCGATAAGGAAGGAGAAACGTTACTATGACAGAAAACAAAGTGTATCCCGTAGCCACCTTAGAAGAATATGGCTATAAGGATTATTCAAAGTTTCAAAAACCGATTAAAGTTTTAAAGACAATACTCTTTGGTTTAGTCTTCCTAATGCTTTATCTCTCCATCATCGTGATTGCAATTCAAAGTTTGAATTCATCTGTTAGAACGTCTGAATTCTTATCAATCACGTTTGAGTGGTATCCCAACATCTTCCAAGAAGAAGATTTGATGACGGCGATCAGAAACACGTTTATCGTCTCCTTCATCGCGACCACCATCGCAACCATTGCAGGTACGTTCT
>CALMNM010000090.1 GCA_937868795.1 uncultured Acholeplasma sp. | reverse complement strand
GATTAATGAAATGAGTGCGAGTGTTCCTGTGATTCTTAAATCACCACCGATGACAGCGATAATCATATGGATCAATGCTGTCAACGTAGCAAGCATTCCAAAGGTACGATGCTGTTTGGCTAGTATTGTGATGATTGAACTTTTAACATATTTTTTAACGCCATTGAGTGATGCTAAAAAGAAAAATACGATAATCAATATACCAAGCAATGTTAACACTAAGTCCATAAATAAACCCTCCTTATTTACCCTCATTTTATCATAAGTATATGTCTTCAAACTTTCATTTTGAGCAAAATGAATCTGTCACTTCATGAATGATTACAAATACATTACAAATGTCAAAAATAGATGATTTTTTTTGAATGTCTTTCATATTTTTTGGTGTAATCGATTAACTCAACATGTTTTGAGTGGTAAAATATAGTTACTAATATATACGCTAGCAAGATTAAGGAGTTGTATGTCAATTGTCGATACAAACACATGTTGAAGCTTCAGAAATAAGTCTAGAAAAACAATTGGAGCTTAGCCAACTGATTGCCGAGATCTCAAGACAATTTTTCTCACTAAAAGTCACCGATGATGAAAAGACAATCAATGATGCACTTGCCATGGTAGGAAAGTATATAGGTGCTGACCGCATCTATATTTTTACCTATGATTTTAAGCAAAAGACATGTTCAAATACCTATGAATGGTGCAATGATAATATTCTTCCTTTTATTAACGATTTACAAAATGTCCCACTTACATTGATCAATCCCTGGGTTCAAGCTCATCTGAATCATGAGAGTATCTACATTCCAAGAGTGAAAGATTTAGACCCATCAAGTGATATCTATCAAATTCTAGAACCACAAAACATCAAAAGTTTATTAGCGGTTCCTATGTTTAATGAAGATGAATGCTATGGATTTTTAGGCATAGATTCTGTCAGTGATTCTCGCTTATATACGACTTTTGAACAAAAGGCTCTTCAACAATTTTCCAATCTCCTTCTAGGGGTTCTCAATCGAGAAGAACTGCGACAAAGCATTCACATTCTTGATACTACGATGAGGTCTATATTGGATTCACAGCATGAACTAGTTTGTCGACTCGATCAAAAGGGAATCATAATTTACTCAAACGACGCATTCAATAAATTATTGAAAAATATCAGTCTTCCTTTAATTGGACGTTCTATCTTTGATGTAGCTCCTATGGATACACACTGGATGTTAGATCAACTGATCCATCATCATTTCACTTATGATGAAAATCATCGTTATACGTATCAAATTTTGGATGTAGCTGGTCAGTTGATATGGATTGAATGGGAAGCCTATCCTATCATCGTTCAAAATGATATCGAAGAGTTTCAATTGGTAGGTCGTGATTTTTCTGAGACAAAGAAAGCAGAAGCAGAACTCAATAAAGAAAGAATCAAACTTAATGCGTTAATCGACAGTTCACAAATTGGTACTTTTGAGTGGGATATTCCTCAAGATATCATTCTCATCAACGATCATTATTCAACCATGTTAGGTTATACCAAAGATGAATTAATGCCGTACACCTTTATAAAAGTAGTGTCATCCATTCATCCTGATTTTACTGATGAAATGCATGATCGCATCAACGATCTTCTTGAAAAGCGCAGTAAATATTTCTCGATGGATGTTAAATTTCGACAAAAAGATGGGAATTATCGTTGGATTCGAACTCAAGGAACGATTGCCACATGGTCTAGTGATGGAAAACCACTGATCATGTATGGTGTTCATATCGATTTATCTGTCACCAAAGCGAATGAAGAACGATTGCATATCTTAGAACAAGCAATTGAAAGCAGTCCTACATCGGCAGTTATAACCAATGCTGAAGGTATTATCCAATACGTCAATCCTATGTTCACCAAAATGACAGGTTATACTGCTGAAGAAGCGATTGGTAATACACCCCGTGTTCTAAAATCTGGTTATCACAGTCCTTCTTACTACAAGCAATTATGGGATGTGATTAAGAGCGGTAAAATATGGCGTGGCGAATTTTATAATAAACGAAAAGATGGAAGTTACTATTGGGAACTGGCGTCGATTGCTCCTATCCTTGACAACAAAAATCGCGTCACGCATTATGTTGCTACTAAGTATGATATCAGTGAAAAGAAACGATATGAAGTTAAACTTCAGGAATATAATAAACAACTCGAAAGTGATGTTTCGGATAAGATTCAAGAAATTGCTGAAGCACAACGCTCATCAGCGCTCGCATTAGCGAGACTTACCGAATCAAGAGATTACACAACGGGTCAACATGTTGACCGTGTCCAATATTTCTGCCGAGCCCTCACGGAAGCTCTTATGAATGATGAACGTTATCATGATTACATCACTCCTGGTTATGTCGATGATATCTTCTATGCATCAGTACTTCACGATATTGGAAAGGTTGGCATTCCTGATGCAATCTTACTTAAACCAGGTCGTTTGACACCTGAGGAGTTTGAAATCATGAAGACTCATGTTGATATCGGGGCGAAGACACTCTCAGATATTTCGAGAGATTATCCAAAAAACCGTATTATGGAAATGGGCATTCAGATTGCGAAATACCATCATGAAAAATGGAATGGAAAAGGATATCAAGAAGGCCTATCAGGAGAACAAATCCCACTTTCTGCACGTATTATGGCGATTGTTGATGCCTATGATGCCATCCGATCAAAACGCCCCTATAAAGATGAATTATCTCATGAAGAGGCCATGCGACGTATTATTCAGGATGCTGGTGAGCATTTTGATCCTTATATTGTCGAAGTGTTGCAAACGATTGAAGATCAATTTATCAAAATCTATAATCAACAGCTATAAACACTGTAAAGTACCGTGATCAAGATATTCACGGTACTTTTTATGATGTCATAAAGAAAATTTATATTTGTACGACTTTTAAGGTAAAATATATATAGATAAATGGAAAGAAGGAATCATAATGACACTTCTTCATATGAAATATTTTATTGCTGTGTGTGAAAACGGCTCACTTACCTCTGCTGCGAAAGCACTTTTTGTCACACAACCCGCACTTTCTTCAGCAATAAACCAACTTGAAAAAGAGTATAACTTAAAGCTTTTTGAACGGAAAAATCATGGGTTAACTCTCACCTCTGATGGGGAATATCTTTATGAGAAAGCCAAACTACTATTGTCACAGTATGAAATCCTGGATAAAGATTTAAAGGATCTTGCAGAAAAGAAGTATACGATACGTATTGGTGTTCCACCGATGATTGGTTCATTCTTATTTCCAAAGATTTATAATCAATATATGCAACATCATCCGGATGCGAAATTTGAAATTTGGGAAGAGGGATCCCTCACGATACGGAAAAAAATTGAAAATCGATCACTCGATATTGGATTTTCTATCTTGAATGATAGTGCGAATGAACATTATGAGAAAGAAATGATTTTGGAGACTGAGCTTCTTTATGTCGTCAATAGAAATAACCCAATCTGTCAAAAAGGATCGGTGACCATTGAAGATATCAAAGATGAACCTATTATCCTTTTTAAAGAAGGGTTTTTCCAAAATCAGTTGATCAATCATATGTATCAAGAAGTCAATCAAAACCCTAATATCATCTTAGTATCCTCACAGCTCTCTGTGATTCGTAACTTCGTGAAGATGAACGCTGGAGGTGCATTTTTGATGAAAGAACTTATCGATAGCGAGGATGAATCGATTGTGGGACTGCCCTTTTCTAATCAGCTTGTCATGAAGATAGGTTTAATTTGGCAAAAAGAAGCACAACTACACTTGGGTGCACTTGAATTTATTAATTTTTTGAGACAGACAACCAAGGTATAAAAATTATTTATATCATATAAAAAATACGGAAGAAGAGCAGGGGTTTTATTGCTCTTTTTTTTGATATACTTAACTTGAGATAACGCTTTCATTCGTGAAAACGCGCAAAATAGGAGTCGAGATGAAGCTATTAAGTAGATTTATAGACAAATGGGGTAAATCGGGATTATGGGTGATCATTTTAACATTGGTCATTTTTATTGTTTCGTTCTTTGCTTCCATGATTCAAAGTGATTGGGGTAAGGTTGATATTGAAACTGTCCACTTTGCCGCGAGAGATGGACAAACGGTTGTCTATGATCTCTATCAACCAAAAACAGCTACCGAAGACAATAAAGCACCACTAATTATTGTCATCGCTGGCTTTCAGCGCAGTCGTGAAACACAGGGTCATGTGGCACTTGAATTTGCAAGACGTGGTTTCGTTGTCATTAATATCGACCCTTATAGCCAAGGGGATTCATCATCCAGTTTAGGATTACAGGGAAGAGCGATTGCAACCGTTGAAGGGTATGGAGCCTTTGACATCATCGATTATGTGTATGATCATGATGATGTCTATCCATTTGTTGATAAAACAAGAATCGGTGTTACTGGTCACTCAGCTGGTGGCAATGCAGCCTATCAAGCAGCCGTTCACTTTGGACAAGAATCCGTCAACAATAATGGTATTAGCAAAGTTCACTCTGTCTTCATCAGTGGTTATGTACTATCCATTGATACTTCAGTAAGTTTTGCGAAAAGTAACATGGGTATGGATTATGCCCTCTATGATGAAGGTGCATTCAGAAATACCGTCAACACCAGCGCACCGGAAGGTTATTCTAAATCAGACATGACTTGGGGTGTAGAATCGCATCGCTTTGTCAATTCAGGTCTTGAAAAACAAGGATTACAACTGGTGTCTGATGCGACTCAAATTGAAATCGGAAAAATTTATGGCAATCCTAATCTAAGAACGATGCGTCAAGTGTTTAACACACCGACCATACATGCGTTTCAACCCTATGATACCGATGCAACAACCAACATGATCAGCTATTTTGAAATCGCCATGGATT
>CALMNM010000089.1 GCA_937868795.1 uncultured Acholeplasma sp. | reverse complement strand
CAAGCATTTTATCCAAGATTTTTTAAAAAAATATTTGTGAAAAATTCAAATATTGATTTGATGGCTTTATGAAGCCATCGAATGGGGGAGGAACTTTTCAAAAAGTCAGGGGGTTTTATCACGGATTTTCATTCATTTTTTAGGGTTATTTTTTCTTCATGTTTTTGAGTGACTTTACCAAGGATTCGTGATAAAAAAGACAAGCGGTTCGCTTGTCTGTTATTTGAGCACTTGGAAAAGGACGCGATCAAAGTTTTTATGCGCAATTTTCATCAGATCTTCTTCAGTATATCCCATGGTGCGAAGGACATTAAGTAAGTTCTTCGCATCCGCGATGGTTTCTAAGCCTACGACACCCGTGGATGTCTTTCCATCCATTAAATAATAATAAACATCAAGGCCTAACCCCACATGATCGATGCCGATTAATTTCACGATATAATCGATATGTTTGGCGAGATGTTCAACGGTGTGTTCTTCAGGGTTTTTGGAAATAAAGGAAGGGACTGCACAGACACCAATAACGCCTTCTCTTTTCTTAAGCATGAAAAGTTGTTCATCGGTATAATTTCTCCGGTGGTCACATAAAGCTTTCGCATTCCCATGGGAGACGATGATCGGACCACAGGTGTAATCCATCACCTCTTGGAACGTGTTAGGATTCGCGTGGGATAAATCGATGATCATCCCTAGTTTTTCCATCCAGGAAAGGAGTTCTCTACCCTTGTTTTTTAAACCGGCTGTTTCTGCAACCCCTGTCGCGTAATCATTTTCTTCATTCCAGGTGATGATCGCGTGTCTCACACCGCGATCATAAAGGTTTTTGATGTCTTCGGGTTGGCTTAAGTATTTAACCCCTTCAATCCCTAAGATCACCCCAAGTTTTCCTTCTTTTTGAGCGTTAAGTACATCTTGATAGTTAAGACATAGTTTGAGGATGTCTGAATCATTCTTAAGTTCATCGATCGCGACATCAAAGGTCTGATCAAAATCTTCTTTGGTCTTTTGATAGGGATCAGTCCAATTGACGAAAATACTATGAGAGATCCCTCCTTTGACATAAAGGGGATAGTGCTTGGTTC
>CALMNM010000088.1 GCA_937868795.1 uncultured Acholeplasma sp. | reverse complement strand
TATCGTGATTATTACATCTGGCATGATGGAAGAATGAAAGATGGGCAAAAAGTAGAACCTACCAATTGGGGCTCCTTTTTTGGGGGTAGTGCCTGGAATTATGAACCCACAACCGATAGTTACTACATGAAGATCTTTGATGATAAAATGCCTGATCTCAATTGGGCGAACCCGAAAGTTCAAGATGAAATGATAGAGGTTGCAGAAAAATGGTTAGATCTTGGGATTGATGGCTTTCGCATCGATGCGGTATCCCATCTCGATCGAGCTCCTCTTGAAGATGCGAAAGCAAATGAAGGCGAAAAGTATCCACTTGATTGGAACAAGTTTTCCAATCTCCCTAAAGTACACACGTATTTGAAACGATTAGCTGAAGAAGTCTTTCTTAAACGACAATGCTTAACCATCGGTGAAGTCGGTGGAGCCGCTTCGATTGAAGAAGGTATCAAGTATAGTGCATTTGCGTCAAAAGAACTATCGATGGTGTTTAATTTTGACCACAATTGGTGTAATAATCTCCATGAAGTGATCAATCCCAAAAAATTAAAAACCAATGTCATCGCCCTGAAAGATGTTTTTCTTCGCTGGCAAACCGCGTTTAAAGAAATCGGATGGTTGCCACTCAATTGGTTAAACCATGATCAACCTAGACTCATGAGTCAGTATGGGGATTATCGCTATCCACTCGCTTCAGGAAAAATGTTAGCTACCGCACTTCATATGATGCGGGGAACCCCCTTTATCTATCAAGGTGAAGAAATCGGTATGACCAATTTCCCCTTTGATGATGTTGAGCAGTTCAATGATGTGTCTTCCATCGCAAGCTATCGTTACCATCTTGAAAAAGATCCCGAAGACCCTGTCACTGCGCTTAAGAAAGCAGCCTTACGTTCAAGGGATAATCCTCGCACAGCTATGCAATGGTCAAAGGGTTGGTATGCAGGTTTTTCTAACGTTAAACCTATCCCATTAGTCAACCCCAATCATAAACAAATTAATGTTGAAAAGAATCTTTTAAAGAAGAATTCTTTATGGTATCATTATCAACAGTTGATTCAGTTAAGAAGAAACAGCCCTTATCATGATGTCATCACGTATGGCAACTATGAAATGATTGATCAAGAAAGTGATACGCATTATGTCTATTTAAGAAAAGATGCAGACAAAACACTTCTCGTCATTAATTCATTTAGTCCCAAGAAAACGACCTATGATCTAAGTCGTTATCAAATCATCCAAAAAGTGATTTCAAATTATCATAAAACAACTATAAAACAAGCCCAACTGTACTTAAAACCCTACGAATCCATCGTGTTCGAGGTAAAGGAGAATTTATGAGACGAAGTGGTGTATTACTTCATATATCGAGTTTACCCAGTCCCTATGGGATTGGAACCTTCGGCAAAGCCGCGTATGACTTTGTTGATAAACTTTATCAAGCCGAACAAACGTATTGGCAGATTTTACCTTTAGGACCTACCTCATATGGTGACTCTCCTTATCAAACATTTTCTGCTTTCGCGAATAATCCCTATTTTATTGATTTAGACATGTTGATCGAGGAACACCTATTAATTCAAGAAGACATAAAAGCGACATTTCAAGATCCTCGCTATGTCGAATATGACCGTCTTTATGAAGAACGTTTTGTTGTCCTAAAGAAAGCTTTCCATCGCTTTAATCGACACGATTATACTTATCAACAATTTATCTTTGATAATCGTTATTGGCTCTATGATTATGCCTTATTCATGGCGCTTAAGGTTTATCATCAAGGGCGTTCATGGGAAGAATGGGATGAAGATCTTCGTTTAAGAAAACAAGAGACATTAGATCATTATCGCGAATTACTTAAAGAAGACATAGAGTTTTATCAATTCATCCAATTTAAAGCCTATCAACAATGGTTCCAGCTCAAAGCATATGCAAACAAAAAAGGTATAAAATTTGTCGGTGATATGCCGATCTACATTTCCTTTGATTCTGCTGATGTTTGGGCAAAACCTGAATATTTCTATTTAAATGAACAAAAGATGCCGATTGATGTTGCTGGTGTTCCACCAGACAACTTCTCAAAAGACGGTCAACTTTGGGGAAATCCGCTTTATAATTGGGAACGCCTAAAACACGATCATTATTCATGGTGGGTTGAACGTGTATCCTCCTCCATTCATTTATTTGACATGATCCGCATCGATCACTTTATCGGTTTTCAAAACTTTTATGCCGTCCCCTTTGGACACAAGACTGCCGCTCACGGTGAATGGCGTAAAGGTCCAGGCATTGATTTATTCCATGCGATTAAACACGCACTTGGTGACGTGAACATTATTGCTGAAGACTTAGGTGTCATTACTGATGATGTACGTAAGCTTTTAAAGGAAACAGGTTTTCCTGGAATGAAACTTTTGCAGTTTGCATTTGACTCCAGAGAAGAAAGTGATTACATCCCCCATCGTTATGAGCATAATACCATTGCGTATACAGGAACTCATGATAATGAAACAACAGCTCAATGGTTTAAGAAATTACCAAAAAACGATTTAGAATATTGTTTGAACTACATCAACCATAAAGGAGGCCATCGTGTCGATAGCTTGATGAAAGCTACCCTACAGTGTCCTGCAGATACAGCGATTATTCCGATGCAAGACTGGCTTCATTTAGGTAAAGAAGCACGAATGAACATTCCTTCAACCACAGGAAACAATTGGCGTTGGCGTATGTTGAAAGAAGAGTTTAATGCTGACTTGATAAATAAGATGAAATCGTTTACACTAATATATGGTAGAGGATATCATTCCAAATAAGGATAGTGCCTGCTATCCTTTTTCATTGAGGTGGCTATGAATAAAATCAAAGGGGTTAATCTAGGTGGTTGGTTTGTGCTGGAGTCGTGGATGAAACCTTCTCTTTTTGAAGGGATCGATTCCAAAGATGAAACCGGATTTGTTAAACAGCACAAGCATCCCCAAAATGCATTGAGCACGCACTGGCATACATTTATTACGAAAGAAGATTTTGTGTATTTAAAAAGCATTGGGATGACCTCTGTTCGACTCCCTATTCCTTGGTGGTTAGAAGGAGATGAACCTTACGTATCAAGCATTCCTTATATTCATCAAGCCATGAAATGGGCAGCCGAAGTCGGCCTTGATGTCCTTTTGGATCTTCATACAGCACCAGGGTGTCAGAATGGATTTGATAACGGGGGAATCGAAGGTGTCCTCACGTGGCATTTATCACAAAAGAATATTGATTTGACGATTGATCGATTAGAATCCATTGTCGTCATGTTCAAAGATTATCCTTCATTTTTTGGAATTGAAGTCTTAAATGAACCCCATAGCAGCATCGATATGAAGATTCTTCAACGATTTTACGCGACAGCATATCACCGTCTAAGAAAGCATACGGATAAACTCATTGTCTACCATGATGCCTTTCGTCCCAAAGATCCATCATGGGCATCATTCTTCCATACCCATAAAATGGTCAACATCGCATTTGATCTCCATCTTTATCATTGTTTTGACAAAAAGCTTGCAGAAAGTAGTTTTGATCAACACATTGAGGTCATCATGAACGATCGGTTACCCATGATTAAACAGATTTCATCATTTGTTCCGGTCATCATTGGCGAATGGTCATTAGGTATTCGCTTTGATCAGATGAAATCAGTCAGTGAATTTGATCATAAAATCATGACACGATTGCTTGCAGATCTCCAACTCTACGTTTACTCACAAGCGTTTGGCTTTTATTTCTGGAGTTATAAGATTGAGCGTGACTCCCATCTTCAATGGGATTTTAGACGCTTGATCAAAGAAGGAATATTACCTGCAAAATATTAAAAAAGGAATCCGATTTGGATTCCTAAATAACATTGACACGTCTGAGGAACGCTTTTGTGCGTTCTTCTTTTGGTTTTAAAAACATGATTTCTGGGGGATTGATTTCCACAATCTGTCCTTCAGCCATAAAGACGATTCGATCAGAGACTTCTTTGGCAAAAGCCATCTCATGGGTGACGACCACCATGGTCATGCCTTTTTCAGCCAGTTTGCGCATCACTTGTAAAACCTCACCTACCATCTCAGGGTCTAAGGCAGATGTGGGTTCATCGAAGAGAAGAACTTTGGGATGCATCGCTAAAGCACGTGCAATCGCCACCCGCTGTTTTTGACCACCGGATAGTTGTGAGGGGTACGCGTCAATTTTATCGGACAATCCCACTTGATCCAATAAAGATATCGCCAATGTTTTCGCTTCTTGATCATTCATCTTTTTCACAAGTTTGGGTGCTAATGTGATGTTTTCGATAACAGATAGATGAGGAAAAAGATTAAATGATTGAAAGACCATCCCTATGTTTTCACGTAACTGATTGAGATGAGGATCTTTGATTGAAAGTTCTTTACCGTTGAAGTATACGACGCCCGAACTTGGGATTTCCATCAAATTCATGCAGCGTAAAAGTGTTGATTTTCCAGAACCAGAAGGTCCGATAATCGAGACAACTTCTCCCTGATGAATCGTTAGATTCACGCCAGTGAGCGCATGAATGGTCCCTTTAAACGATTTTTTTAAGTCTTTGACCACAATGAGTGCTTCATTTTGCGTCGGCATGGCGTAATCTCCTTTCAATCCAGTTCATTAATTTAGAGAGTGGATAGGTTAGGATTAAGTACAAGATACCCGCTGTGATATATAGTTCAGTCACTGCAGGTGAACTCGCTTTAATGATTCCCACTTGATACATCAGTTCAGCAACGCCTAAATACATGAAAATAGATGTTTCTTTGATGATGGTCACAAATTCATTACCCAACGCAGGAAATATGTTTTTGATCGCTTGGGGTAAGACAATATAACGCATCGTTTTGGCGTGTGACAAACCGAGGGATCTCGCAGCCTCTGTTTGACCTCGGTCGACAGCAAGTATTCCTCCACGAATAATCTCAGAGATATAAGCAGAACTATTGATAAGTAAAGCAACTAATCCAGGCACAAAGCTTCCCATATCAATCCCGAAAATAATCACCAAGGGGATATTTAGTATTTGATAAATCAAGAGCACTTGTACAAGCATGGGTGTTCCCCTGATGATTTCGACGTAGGCGGTTGCAGGTATGCTCAAGATTTTATAAGAAGATAAACGCATCAAAGCTGGAATAAGCGCAAGGAAACTTCCTAGAAGCACAGCCAAAAAGGCGAGCATCAGCGTCATGCCAAGCCCTTGGAACAATAATGAAATACTATAAGGGTTTTCTAGAAAAGAGAAATTTAATAAAATCTGATTAAGCAGAGTATTCATTGAGCCATTCAGTTATCTTATCTTGAGCAATCAGATCAGAAATGACTTGATTGATCACTTCAAGTAAAGCTACATTTCCCTTTTTAACCCCTACGGCATTGCCTTCATAACCTTCTAAAATATCTAACTCTAATTTGACAAAAGGTGCACCTTGATTGATTCTTGTATCAGCAACAGGACCTTCTGTGAATAAGGCATCGATTTGCCCATTTTGTAAATTATTCATCAGTTCATTTAAATCTTGAATGATTTTTGCCGTTGCATTAGGTGTGAATACTTCAGCAAATTCCGCTTGAATGGATCCGGTTTGCGCGCCAACACGCACACCAGAAATATTTAAGTCTTCGATATTTGCATATGTGGTGACATTATCTTGATGAATTAAAACGACTTGAGGGACAGATTCTTCCGTATAATAAGATTGACTGAAATCAATAATTTCAGCACGAGATGGCGTAGGAGTCATCGCTGCAATGATAAAGTCAACTTTTCCACTTCTCACATCTTCGATTAAGAAATCAAATCCCTTGTGGACGACACGTAAATTCTTACCAAGTGCTTTGGCAATTTCCTTGGCAATTTCAATGTCCACACCGACAACGGTGTTTTTCCCATCTTCACCCTCAACAATTGATTCATAAGGGGGATAGTCTGCTGATGTTGCCATCGTCACATACTCGGTATAGGATTCATCGATGACAAACTCAAACACATTGCTTGAATTTGTGCAGGATGAAGCCCCAAAAACACTTAATAATACGATCATTAAAACTAGTAATTTTTTCATAACCATTCTCCTTTTGATGAAAAAAAGCCAAAAGCTGGCTTTCTATTCGCGTGTATACTCGGAAAGGATAAAATCCCTCGTCTTGGAAAGAAGCTTGACTTTTTTAATGAATTCATTGTAACACATCGCGAAATGATTGCAAGAATATCTTGAAAAAAAAGAAAAGAAAACGTTCACATAACGAAATATTCAAAAAATGCTTTGAACTTCAAAAAAAAGCAGTATAATTTAAATTGACAATTTTAGGAAAGTGTCTTATAATAACAATTGCTGAACTAAGGAGGATATGAACGTGATTTTTGAACGTGTAAAAGAAATGATTGTTGAAGAATTAAATGTACCTGCTGAAAAAGTAACATTAGAAGCGCGTCTTGCAGAAGATCTTGGTGCTGATTCCATTGATGCGGTTGAACTCATCATGAACATTGAAGATGAATTCAAAATCGAAGTCTCTGATGAACAAGCACAAAGCATTAAAACCGTTGGCGATTTAGTCAAGTACATCGAAGCAGTTAAGTAAAAACAAAAGGGGATAACAAAATCCCTTTTTTTGTTGGAAAAATGACCTTTTTTTATTATAATAGATATGATATGAAAGAAGGTAATCCCATGTACTACGACTACAAGACAATTGAAAAGAAATGGCAACGTTACTGGTATGAAAACAAACTCTTCAAAACTTCTGAAGATCGCTATAAACCAAAATACTATGTTTTAGATATGTTTCCTTATCCTTCAGCGAATGGACTTCATGTAGGCCATATTGAAGGTTACACAGCAACCGATATCATCAGCCGTTACAAACGTATGCAAGGATACAACGTCCTTCATCCCATGGGTTGGGATGCTTTTGGACTTCCCGCAGAACAATATGCCCTTTCCACTGGAAAAGATCCACGCTCATTTACCTATCAAAATATTGAAAACTTCAAACGTCAGATCATTGAAGCAGGAAAAGGTATTGACTGGGATCGTG
>CALMNM010000087.1 GCA_937868795.1 uncultured Acholeplasma sp. | reverse complement strand
ATTTGGCGCTAAAAAGATGTAGGGGATCGCTTTTTGTTTAAACTTGTAATTGCGATACGACTGTACTTTTGTCGTCATAAATACTCCTTAACGATATGTCTTAGTGATCGACTCAAAAATGAAGGCAAATGATGATTTCTTACGGTAGAACACAGGTGGATAGCCCACGGGGCAATCCACAGTGACAATACCACCTTGATAGTGATTACCCGTCCATAGATGAATCCAATCATCATTGGGTAGATAAACATCCATCTTCTCTTGGTGTTCGCTCACGACGGGTTTAACCATCATGTCTTTGCCAAAAAGGTACTGATACTGTAATTGATACGCTTTCTCATCCTTCTCATAGTGGAAGAATAGAGGGCGTTGCACAGGAAATCCGAGGAGCGTCGCTTCATGGAATAAGTGCTTGATATAGGGTTTAAGTGCCAAACGAATTTGGGTCATGCGAGCCATATGAGTTAGGGTGTCGTCATCATGGTAGAACTGGAAATTCTCCTTCGGACGATTGCCTTCATGTGTGCGCATATAGGAGGTAAAAACATTCATTTCGCACCAACGATCAAACAATTCTTTACTACGTATGTTTCCATGAAGCGACGTATATCCTCCGATATCGCTATGGGTAAATGGATTTCCGATGATTCCTGAAGATAACGCTGCAGGAATGGTGGAGGCAATCCCATCGTGAATTTCCCAATTCACGCTTTGGTCGCCTGCCCAAAGAGAGGTCGCGTAACGTTGTGAACCATAACCACCCGCACGCATGAAATAGAAGACTTTGCCTAAGTTATTCGTTTCAGCTACCGCTTCATAATTGCATTTTGCCCATAAGACAGGCCATTCATTATGCATTAAGACGGCATCTACCCCATTATGGAGTTTGCAGTCGATGGGAAGATACTCACCAAAGTCTGCCATCCAGCCTTTAATACCTAAAGCAATCAAGTTCTTCTTGATAATGCCTTTATACCAGTTGTAGGCATCGGGATTGGTTAAATCCACGATGCCACAATAGAATTCACCAAAATCTTCTTTATAGCTTTCATTCTTTTGATTGAGAACCAAGAATCCTTGACTTTCCGCTTCTAAGAATAAAGACTCATTTTCAAGTAAGAACGGACAGATATAGCTTAAGAAATGGACGTTCTCTTTTTCTAACTCTTTAATGACGCTAGGAAGATTGGGATAAAGCGATTCATTTAACTTCCAGTTCCAGTAAAGTCTTTTCCCAAAGGTCGTGAAACGATAGCCTGCCCAGTCTTGACACCATAGACCTGAGACATTGACGCCTTTGTCTTTGGCTTGTTTTAGGTAACTTAAGACTTGATCGAGTCCACCTTGGACCCCCAATACCATTCCATCGAGGAGATAATCGGGGAGTAATGGGGGTCTCCCGGTGACATCGGTTAAATCCGTAAGTAGTTCGGTGTAATGTTCTTTCTTTGATAAGATAAATCCTTGAGGAACTTCCCATGTAAGGAATTCATGAAAGTTTGTGTGTTTAAAATTAAAGATGGAGTAAGCATAGGTATCTAGATGGAACCAATACTTACGGCTGCTGACAAAGGATGTTTCAGGGTAATACGTGGAGTAATAATAGCCTCCTGCTTTATCTTTTAGATTGGCATAAAAGGTGGTCAGCGAATTAGGATCTCTACCGACACCGGATTCACTGGTGAATAAGGGGAAATCTCTTCCTCTAAGGTTGAAGTAAGAACTCTGTTCCCCACAACCATAGACGGATTCTTCTTTTTCTGCATGTAAACGGAACCAAAAGCGGTTCATGGGTTGATTTAAGAAAAATTTACCGACCAAGCGATTCTCTTCTACCGATAGCGATACTCTTAATTCAATCCCTTGATTAGAAAATATAATCTCTTGATCGTTTACTAAGACATCAGATAGGGGAATACGCGTCTTAATATAATCATCAATTTCAAAATTTCCACGATAGCTATCGATGGATTCACGCCCCTCACCCACATAAAATGAAGGTTCTAAGGATGTATGATGAATGATGAGTTCATCATTAAATAAGACTCTGAGTTGTTGGTTTTCCTGAATGATTTTTAGCATAGTTCTCACTTGTATTCAATCTTGATATTTTTACCTTTAAGTCCGGGGAAAGCTCCTAAATCAAGAACAGTTTT
>CALMNM010000086.1 GCA_937868795.1 uncultured Acholeplasma sp. | reverse complement strand
GTGCCAACAATCCAGTCATGTATTCAGACATAACCGGATATATGCCAGAATGGTTGAGAAATGTAGCAATAGGTGTTGGAATAATTGCGGTATTAGCGATCGCAACGATAGCCACAGCTGGAATTGCTGGAGTAGGTGTTGGTGCTGCATTTGCAGCTGGTTTTACTGGTACTTCACTAGGAACAGGAGCAGCCGCAACGGTTGTGACTATTGCAACTTCAGCCTTTGCTGGTGCTGTGATTGGGGGAACAACTTCAATGCTGGCATCAGGAATAATGACTGCCTGTTCAGGTGGAAGCGTGGAGGACATATTAAACGCTTCAAGCACTTCGTTTATGTTCGGTGTTGCTTTAGGTTCATTT
The DNA here is from genome assembly GCA_937868795.1 of uncultured Acholeplasma sp. GTDB lineage: Bacteria > Bacillota_I > Bacilli_A > Acholeplasmatales > Acholeplasmataceae > Peloplasma. The sequence continues at coordinate 4,494 of CALMNM010000086.1, read as the reverse complement.
TTTGGAATTGTTAATCCTGTCACAATGGCTGCTAACGAAATTGTTAATATTGGAATTCATATGGGGATAAACAGTATTGCATCTGTTGGAACATATCTTGGTCAAACTGCATATATGTATGGAAATCTAAACAATGTTTCTGTTGGTGGATTAATCATTTCGGCAATTGGAGGAGCGTCTGCGGGTTATTTACCTAATTCAGTAGCATCTAATGGTTATTATAATTATCTCAGTATTCAAGGAGCCATGCTTTTTGATTATGTAAGTTATTTAAGAAAAAGTTACAACTAGTTAATGAGGGGTAGAAAGAATGAATTTAAAATATAATTCTATGGCAAACATAATCTTAGCAATATTTGTGATCAACCTAAGTATGTTATTATTAATTGGAGTTTCAATTGGTTATATGATTGAAACCGAAAGAACTAACGAAGGTATACTTGGTATATGTTTTGGGATCATTTTTGCAATCACATTTGACGTACTATTTTTCTTAATTAGAAAACATCTTTTTTCAAAAGTTCTATTAGTGGATGGTACAATAAAGATTACTTATTTTAGAAGGACATTGAAGCAAATAGAGATATCCAGTATAAATTTTATGTTTATTGAGACTAATACTATATATCTATTCACCGATATCCCTCAAAACATAGACATAAAAACAATTCAGCATTTGCAACAAAGTCCGAATACAATCATGTTCAGAATAGATATCAAAAAAATTGGATATTTTTTATCACAGATGGAACTTAATGAAATGTATTGTTCGAAGAAAATATATACTAATTATGAAAGTGAGATTGAAAAATATATCAGTTTAATTAAACTCCCATAACAGATTTAAAGTTGATACTTCAGATTTTTAAATGTATGATACAATTCTATGGCGCTACATATGTACATGACTCCAGTGATAGATACAAACATAACCGGATATGGATTAAGTGATTTTATACAGATGGTTCTAATCGTGTTTATTCATATGAAATCAAGAAACTAGTTGGCTAACTATTCCGAAACGAGCAATCGGGTTCTAAACTGTCCCATAAGTTTGAAATACTCTCCAAAAAATAACTATCCCCTTCATTTACCGATGCAAGGGGCTCTTTTTTATTCTTTTTCCAATAAAGCCATTCACTAATAGGGTATATAAGGTGAGAGAGGAAGAAAAGAGGTATAAAAAATGAAGCGAATGTTCTATGTTTTGACATCTTTGTTTTTACTCACTTTTCTCGTGGCTTGTGAAGGTAATTTAAATCCTGAAACGACCACAGATGTGTTGTTGTCGGTCGAAATCAATCCTAATATCGAAATGATCATCGGAAGCGATGAAAAAGTGAAAAGTTATCGATTAACCAATGAAGATGGTGAAATCGTAGCTGCAGGACTTGACCTTGTTGGAATGAATTATGAAGATGCTCTAAGAGCATTTATTGGTGCGGCTGTCGATACCGGATACATCGATGTCGATCGTGCAGATCAAGCGGTTGCCCTGATGGCGACTCATGGGGATGAAGAGGTGATGGGAGAGTTCCAAGAAACTGTCCAGACCAAACTTCAAACCTATTTTCAAGAAAATGCACTCGGTGTTGTTGTCTTAGACCATGGAACGCTAGATGAAGAACTCATCGCTTTTTCCGATGAACACGACGTATCCATCGGCTTTGCTAAAATGGCATTATCCTATCTTGATTTCAATCCTGAAGTCACCATTGAAGATCTTCTTCTGATGACACCAAAGGATATCATGGCTGAACTGATCACGAATCATCAAGGAGCTATGAATACGTATCACAGTCAAAAAGAAACGGATGCATTAGCGATCAAGAACGAACTCAAGTCGATGGTACAGATGCAAGTGCAGGAACATAAAGACGCGGTGACTGCAGGAACCAAAACACAACCTGATTTAACCGGTATAAAAGAACAGTATGAAGGCGACTATGAAGGCATGAAAGCAACCTACAGAGCACGAAACGAAGAAAGAACTAATCAAGCGAAAGCCAAATTGAATGGTGAAGTTCCTCGTATGCTTTCCGTAGATATCAATCCAGCGATTGAACTCGTCGTTGATGTGCAAGGTTATGTCTATAGCGTCATGTACAAAAACGAAGATGCTGAAATCGTCGGCGCTGGTTTAACCTTAGTCGGGAAAACCTATCAAGAAGCATTGCAACTTTACATGAATGCAGCGATCGAAACGGGTTACATCAATGTCACACGAAACGATAACGGGGTTGCTGTCATGGCAGGTTCCTTAGATGAAGATTTAGATGAACAGTTTAGAGCCCAGGTTCAAACAACCTTAGAAACGTACTTTCATGATGAAGTCTTAGGTGTTGTGATCATCAATAAAGGTGAAGTCAATGAAGAGTTGATCGCCTTTGCAGAAACTCATGAGATATCATATGGTTTTGCCAAACTGGTTCTCTCTTATCTAGAAGCCAATCCAGAAGCTGTTGTTGATGATGTTCTCCTCATGTCGCCTACTGATCTGATTGAAGCGATTGCTGCTTATCAAGTCAATCAATACCAACAGTATCAAAACGAAAGAGAATCTGAAGCATTACTCATTAAAAATGAAATGAAGGCGATGGTTCAAACACAAGTTCAAGCACACCGTGATGCCGTTACTGCGGGTACTGCTGTAGAACCCGATATGACCGGAGTCTTGGCACAATATTTAAATAATTATGCTTTGAAAGTTCAAGAATTCGTTCAAGCCAATGAAGCAAGAAAATCTGAAGCAAAAGATAAAGTACAGCAAGGACAAGGATCTCTTCTCACCTTAGAAATCAATCCTAAAGTTGAATTCATCTTAGATCCTGAAGGGTATGTCTTAAGCTACATGTACAAAAATGAAGATGCTGAAATCGTTGGTGCAGGACTCGAACTCATCGGTCTGCATTACGAATATGCACTTCAATACTACTTAAATGCTGCTGTAGATACGGGGTATATTGATTTAACTAGAAGTGATAATGCAGTGGTCGTTCAAACTTCGTCCATGAATGAAGGAGAATCTTCAAACCTTCAGGTTCAGGTTCAAACAAAGCTCCAAACATATTTCCAAGAAAATGCGATTGGTGCGGTTGTCTTAAATCATGGTGAAATCGATGAAGAGGTACAAAACTTAATCGATCTTTATGATATCAGTGCTGGATATGCGAAATTAATCCTCTCTTATATGGAAGCTTATCCAGAATCAATCATCGATGATGTGTTGATGTTACCCATTCAAGAACTGATTATTCATCTTGTCGATACTCAGTTTAGTTACATGGAAACCTACCAAAACGAACGTGAGCTTAACTGCCAAGCGATTAAAGATGAACTTGCTGAAGCACTCATGAGTCAAGTCCAAGCCCATCATCAAGCGGTTCTTGATGGTACGATCACTCAACCTGATTTAACCGGTGTCAAAGAAGCATACTTATTAAACTATCAAGCCATGCATGATGCCTTTGTTTCACGCAATGAAGATCGGGTAAATCAAGCAAAGGGAAATATCTCTCAAGGTGGTCAGGGAAACTAAAATCACTCCATCTTGTGTCTTGAGTATTTATCTATTTTGACAATAAATCAAGCAAGAAAAAAAGCCATCGCTTCTCATTTGAGAAGACATGGCTTTTCTTTTATTCTTTTTATTATGAATTAATTTAGTGCAGGTTCCTGTGGCATGTCATTAAAGATGCCTTGAATGAACGTAATATCTTCAGGTGTAAGTGTACCATCGACGATATATCCTCTTGCTGTATGGATATCTGCAATCTTACCAGAAATCATATCGATGACTTCTTGTTGCATCATATTCACATCACTTGATAACATACCTGTAAGATCTAAGATATTCGTATCACCGATAATATCATCAAAAACGATATCAATCGAATCAAACAGAAGATTTTCAAATTGTGTCGTGAGTGTATCATCAAGAGTTACAACAACAGCGACCATGAGATTGATATCAAATTCTTGACCAAGACCATTACCGAAAATGATACCTTGAAGATCCTTGGCTGCAAGTTGTGCATAGGCTAATTCTTCTAATGTTCTCACATTAAAGATTAATTGTGCTGCATCATCAACAATCGCTTCAAACGCAGTGTTAAAGTCTGCTTCTAGGATACCACCTTCAACGGTTGCTGCCACGAGTAATGGAATACGAACTACACGTAAGACACTTTCAATGGTTGCTAAATCCATAGGTCCAAAGAATGCGGTGTTATAAGGAAGTATATCATCAATGATTTCTTCAACGACTGCAATCATCGCTTGTGTAGGTTCAGCAAAATCTTGAAGACTTAAAATGTCTAAGATAAGTTCAGCTTCACTATCCATGAATTCCGTTAGGACATCGACACCAATCGTCTTCATTAAGTTAACAACGGCTTTAAGATCATCATAGCTTGCGATAACTTCATCGACAACCATGGTTAGGATTGCGGCTTCTTCTTCACTCATCTGTTCGCTAGCGATTGCTGCAAAGTT
>CALMNM010000085.1 GCA_937868795.1 uncultured Acholeplasma sp. | reverse complement strand
GTGCGCTCACTGATGAATTATAATCTTGAGTGATTGCTAATACAGCAGATCCGCCATTAGAATTAAATGTAATTGTGTATTGATTAATTGTCCATTTTGCATAAAGAGTTAATGAGTAAGTGATGGGATTATTCGAATAAGGATTTGTTAATGAATCTTCATAGTACCATCCACTAAATGAATATCCTGTTTTTGTTGGATTAGAAGAAGTTATGCCATTTCCATTGACTACAAGTTCAGAATCAACTGTAGTACCGCTATCCAATAGCACCTCATGAACTGCATTAGTAACTACACCATACACACTGATTCCATCGATATAAACTCTTGAAGTTATACTTGGAATTGGATCCGGAAGAACCACCTCAAATTTAATATAGACATCGCTTTGGTCTATAGTGAATGTATATTCCGCTGAAGATGCTGTTAATTCAAAAGTTTGTGAACCAACAAAATTTGTTCCATCAAACGAATAAGAGACAGCAACTTTTAGTCCTGAAGTTGATGACGCAAAGAATTTAACATCAGTTACGTTATCGAAAGCAAACTTCGATTCAACATAACCAAGATTGGAAACCGCAGTTGTATACCATCTCATTTGAGCTGACTGTAAACCACTTAATGGACTTGTTGTTGAACTAGTTCCATAATAAAATCCCCATTGTTGACCTGTTGGTCCTTGAAAGACTTCAGTGGCATTATCATAGGTTGTTGTTGCAGTAAATCCTTGTGCAGCTTCAAAGCCGGTTTGGTAAGCAACCATTTCACCAGCTGTTGGATTTCTAAAATAAGTTTCACTATAATACTTCTGTATAGCCTCAGAACCATCTTTAACCACTAAATATGCTCTAACACTACGATAAGCATCTTCTACGAAACTTGTAACAAACTCATTATATGAATTTTGGTTTGAAGATTGCGCAATAGTCACACCTAAAGATTCCAAGGTGAGTTGATCTGCACTCTTGGATACCAAGAAACCGTATTCAACTAATGTATATCCTGAAGGTAAATAATATTGACCCGAATAAGACTCATACCATGAACGTAGTGCTAAATCATCACTCAATGTGACAAAAGGCACGTCATCAAGGACAGTTGCTTCTGCAACATAATTGGCAACGAGTGTTCTACTCTTTAAAGCGGTAAATGTATAGGATGCTTGCGTAGAAACTTTGACACTACCTTCTGACCAGTGACTGAATTTTTGTCCTGGTTCAGCAGCATTAGCAACCACGGTCACAGCTGAGTTAAAGGAATAGGTTCCCGCTCCGGTTCCACCGGTCACTGCAACACTCACATCCGCAATTGAGCTGTCAGACACATACTGAAGAACAAAGACAGAATTAGCCCCAACGCTTGTAAATCCACTAGAGCCTTCGATTGAAGACCATTTAGATCCACCGCTTGCTACTTCATAACCTGGGCGCGCTGGTGTAGCAATCCCTGTATCATCGATAGTAAAACTGTTGTCAACTCCGGCATACTTGACACCTAAATATTCACCATTTGATCCAATGAATACAACAGCATACTTGCCTGTGGGTGAAAAGACAACTTGGATTTGCATCCGGGTCGACACGGTGAAGACATGTGCTTGAGGTAAATCCTTTCTAACTACGCCATTGACAATATAGAATGCGAAATTCTGATCAACAGGAGCAGATCCAAAATCCACAGAAATTGTTCCACCAAAACTTGGTGTCGCATTAAACGTGAACGAATTTCCAGGAGTACTAGAATCAAAGATTCCAGTAACGGAAACATCGACTGTGGTCGCTGCTTGGAGTTGTAAAGAATTAATCCCAATAAAAACAAAAAAGAGAGACACCAAAATAAAAGACAATATCTTTTTCATTTTCTTAGTCTCCCCATATGGTTTCATTAAACCAAGCGCCTTGGGTCGTTGCGCTCTCTGCAATACTTTCCTCTAAAACGAATTCGATGATTTCAACTTCGGGCTTGACATAGGTTGCTTTTTCATCCATAAATGTGTCCTCCTCGGGGTTGATTCTAATGCTTAGCCCTATTGTATCACTTATTATATATATAATAAAAGACAATTTTATTATAAATTGTCTCTTTTTTACGAATAAATAGCCTTAATTTAATCATTCAGTCCGATTTTGATAAAAATCTCTTCTAATTCTTTCACTTTACTTACATCTGTATGAAGCTGCTTCACTTTTTGTACACTTGATTTGGTTTTTTTAAACATGAGTTTGATCCATCGCGAGATCCATGCGAAGGGTAGAAGTATTTTACATTTCTTGACATAAGGATACATTATCTTCATTGAATCCATATCGGGAAACATAAGATCTTTAATCATATTCCATTTGCTTTTTTTCTTTAATCGATAGTTAGCTTCTCTTGCAGCAAACGGATTAAAGGCATTCCCCAAGCCATGGATGCCTGAAGTCACCAAGTATTGAATGAGTAGTTCTTTATCATTGTCATTCAATAGTTTTTCTTGATGAATAGGTAACATAAAATGAAAGTCAAACAGCGATGAGGTTAAATCAATCATCGATTGATAGAACCGCGTCATTTTTGCTTGTTCTAAAAATGTGCGAAGTAAAGACTCATCCATTAGTGTTTCTTTCTTCGATAAATAAACGCCGAGATCTAACACACTTCGAATTCCAATTCCTGATGCATCCATATGCTTGGCTAAATGATAGGTCAAATAGATGATTTCATATTCAGGAATCATTTCGTACTCATGTTGATCAACATGATGAAGATGATTCCAGACATCATCCATTAAGGTTTTATATCGTGGATTAAAGTCCTTGAATAACCTAGGATGAACTTCAATGTTAAGACCATTTTTCATTTCATAAAAATCATGTTGTTTCGATGGATGGGTACATATAATCTCTTTTCCTTCAAAGAGATTCCGTACGTTCATCATATCCTCTTCATGGACAAGTAGATCGATATCGCCCATACCTCGCATATAGGTTTCAGGGTATAAAGCTTTCATTCTCGTGCCTTTGAGATATAAGAAATCAATCCCATTCATATTCAAGAGTTGTCTGATTTCTTGAATCGCTACTTCTTGTTTTGTATCTCTTGAGACATAGTCATAAAATCCTTGCGTGAGTTTTTTTTGAAACTGTTTTGAGATACGATTCTCATCTATAGCAGCAAAAGAAAGACCGATGAGTCCATTCTCATAGATCAATTGATAAAAGGCTTTTTCATCATGGATGGTGTGGGGATATTTTTCTTTCTTCAGTGCACATTTCACCACATCCATTACTTCGCTCCATAGAGTCATCGATATCTCCTTAATCTTAAAATAATGGGCTTGATTAAATGCCACCTTTTCACTCTTCTTAGATAATGAATATCACGACTATCCACGCTTTGACCACGTTCTAAAAATGAAACGACGCGAGCGATAATATGTGTTTGATCAATCTCTTCTTTGGAGAAAAGATAATCGCCTTGTGCGGTTACACGCATACCATCCATCTTAATAATACGATGAAGATAGTACTTATCTTGCATCTGAAATAATACAACATCCAGTCGTTGTAAATCTGAAGCAGGAGCTAACGTGACTTCTGTCAAACCATCTTTAAAGAAGGGCATCATACTTGTCCCTACGACTTTCAGTGTCGCTTTTTGTCCGTGTGAGATGGCTTCCTTAATCAAGGCCATCATCTGTTCATTGGGAACGGATGTTTTCATTCGAGAATGCCTTTACTATGCAATTTTTCAAGAAATTGGTGCACATCGTTTTCAGCGGTTTTTTGATCGATGTCATAATGATCAAGAAGAAATTGAACAAGCGCTTCTTGGGATGTTCCACTTTGGAGTTGTTCAAAAAGTTTAACTCCACTTTCATTCAAGGTAAGCATTCCTGAAAAGTGAATCGCTTCATCTCCCGTGGGGATGACGACGTGTTGGTTGGCTATGGTTTTTAAAATGTATCCGTGCTTAACTTTCATGGGATTCTCCTTGATATAGATAGGATTTTAAGATACGAGCCGCTTCGTTGTTATGTGTCGCTTCATAGCGATAAATAGGAACTTTTTTTATGAGTTGATTGAGATCATCAATGATCAAGTGCCAATCTTTTTCTTCCGTCGGACGCATGATGTTTATCATCAACTCCTCGAAGATTTCTTTATCCGTTAATGATGATAAGTGGTTGGTTTTTCCTTGCTTAAGGAAGATGATTGTTCTTAATGGACAATGGATATTTTTGTTTCTTTTTGACTTTCCTGAAAATGGCGATCCATAGACCGTAAACCCATCATTTTCATAACGGATGAGCGGCTTATCATCGTTAATCCACTCTATTGAGAACATTTGATCCCAATAAGAGGCGTGAGTTGATTTTCCGGTTTGTGATGGGGCGGAAAATATAATGGCTTCTTCTTGAAACTTGATGGCTGCACCATGGATGGAAATGAAGCGGTGCTTCATGGCGATTTCCATGAATACCATCGATAACATGATGTATTCAGCTTCAGCAGGTCTTGGATGGAGCGTGGGATCGATGAGAATGGTTATTTTAGATTCATCATGAAAGTATTCAATCATCTGCTTGATGTGTTGACCCTTCTTATTGTAGACAATCATTTTTTTTGAATCCCTATAAATATAGGCAGATTTTGAAATGATGTTCTGTCCTTGTGGTTCGATGATTGGATGGATTAATTGACACTCAATGGTATAATCAATCTTTTCATGTTCTGAGATTTCATAGGCTTCAATATTATCTTTTAAGTAGTCATCAAAAAGATGATGAATAGCCAAATGAATCCCTGCAATATTATACTTTTTCATCCAATAACCTCCATTTCTTCGATTCATCATCATTATAGCATAGGAGTTGAATTCCTTGAAGGAAAAATCATGAAGCCTTAGCACGTATGATATAATAAGGATAATCATTTTAGGTTGAGGATCTCCTTATGAAAACATATCAATTTTTCAATACCATTCATCTACCTTACAAAAGAAATTTAATCATCTTATCTATCTTGCAGCTCATCATGAGCTTGACCGCGATTTTTTTTGCTTACTTCTCGAAATCAACCATCGATCAAGCCCTCATCTCTGCATCCAGTCAAGCATTCTTAACCTCTGCGATCATTCTTTCATTAATTCTTATCATTCAAATTATCGCCTCAACATTAACACCTTACATGAAATTAAGTTTCGTGACGAAAAGTGAACATCAACTACGCATTCACCTTTTCAAAAAGATTATCAAAGCTGAACTAAAACAGAGTTCTATCTATCACTCGGGTGATCTCATGAATCACCTCACCTCTGATCTTCATCTTGTCGTGGATTATGCCTATGATATCCTTCCTCGAACGCTATTTTATGTCTCACGCTTCATCGGAGCTCTGATCTTACTCTTTGTCCTAGATCCTATATTAGCCTTGGTATTGGTCGGGGTAGGTACCCTCTTATTTTTAGGGTCAAGAATCGTGTTACTACCGATTAAAAAAAGACATCAACGCTTACAAGAAAGCGAATCTGCCCTTCGGGCACTGACTCAAGAGTCCATTGAGCAAATTCCCATTATTAAATCGTTTAAAATGGAAGATACCATGAAGGAACAACTAAACCTTCGTCAAGAGGACAAATATCGTCTTACGATGAAAAAACAACGTCTCTCTTCGCTGACTTCACTATCAATGACATCGTTCTTTGCTTTGGGTTATGGGTTAGCTCTTATCGTGGGTTCAATACGTTTAGCAGAAGGATTCATCACCTTTGGTGCACTGACTGCACTTGTGCAGCTCGTGGGACATATTCAATCCCCATTTAGTGGGTTATCCATGCTACTCTCGCATTATTATTCCATGACCAGTTCCACAGAACGACTGATGGCGATCGATCAATTATCTGAAGAAGATACCCAATCTTACCCCAACACATCGTTTGAGAAACTCACCCTTGATCACATCGCATTTTCCTATGGGCATGAGGATGTTATTCATGATCTCTCATGCAAGATTCAACCAAAAGAAATTATTCGTGTCGCTGGACCGTCAGGTTCTGGAAAAACCACGCTTTTCCATCTCCTGCTTGGCTTATATCCTCTTTCAAGAGGAACCATGACATTGACTGTAGACAATCAATCTTTTCAACTTGGACCGAAAACACGCCATCTTTTCACGTACGTTCCTCAAGGTCATTTCATCTTCTCTGGATCCATAAAAGATAATCTCCTTTTAGGAGATAGCATCGATGATCATGCGTTATGGGATGTCCTTCATATCGCCTGTTTAGCCGATGATATCAAGAGTTTACCTCATGGTTTAGAAACAATCTTAAAGGAGAGAGGGCGGGGATTATCCGAAGGACAACTGCAACGTTTATCCATCGCACGAGCCCTCCTGCGTCAAGCACCCATCCTCTTACTAGATGAAGCAACATCTTCATTAGATCAAGCAACCGAACAAAAGGTCTTATCCAATATTAAGACTTTAACCGATAAAACGACATGGATCATCTCGCATCGTCCTTTACCTGATGGATTTTATGATCACGTGATCAACCTATAAAAAAGAGGTCAAGACTGACCTCTTTTCTATGCTTTAAGTGTTCTAAAGATTTTCTCTGTCTTCTTCTCCA
>CALMNM010000084.1 GCA_937868795.1 uncultured Acholeplasma sp. | reverse complement strand
AGATTTTCTCAACTAGGGCATCACTATTAATCAGCGTACCATCCATGTCAAAGATCACTGTTTTAATCATTTTGTTTACCTCGCTATCCATCATTCTATCATATTTATGTAAAAAGAGTGACCTAAATAAGCATCACTCTTTTTACTAATTATTTGGGAGGAAAATTTTTATTATGGGGTAGGTTCTGTAATAATGAGTGTCCGTTCATGAACAGTTTCGTTGCCATAATAATCCGTAACCGTATAAATGAGTGTGTATGTTCCTGCAGTTGCTGTATTTACGGTATATACCTTAGTGACTTCATCATAAGTGACTAAACCAGCGGTTGCTGATGATACCACAATCGTTGGTACCTTCGCAAAGTCGCCATATTTGATACCTGTGAGAGGATTAAAGACAGCATCTTTGATGACGGTTGCTTCTGTTGTGAAAATACGAGGTGCTTGATCATCTTTGACATAACCAACAAGTTCAATCGAAACATCATCAAAATACACTTTGGTTGCTGCACTACGTTCTGGCTTATCGGATTCGATGAGTCCTAAGAAGAAACCAATCTTCGCGTCAGCTGTACTTAATTTTCCATTATGAAGAACGAGTTCATAAGTTACCCAATCTGTGGTTAATTCGATTTGATGTAGGGTATAGTTTGCAAAGTTTTCTGATGGATTTTCCATGATCACACGAATATCTCTTGCTACATCAGCTTTTGCTCTAAAGGAAATAATATACGTAGAGCCTGCTTCTGACTTGAATGTATTTCTTTGGAAGAATTGAATACTATGAGGTACAGTACCTACATAGGTAATATCGATTTCAAGATGACCATCGACAAATTGATGAGGATTCCAAGTACCTGTGCCTGTTCCAGCCTTAAGTGTCCAGCCTACGTTGGTATCTTGGTTTGTGATCGCTGTAGCAAGTTCAAAATCACCATCGACAAATTCAATGCGTGAATCTGCTGCACTTGCTTCATCCAAGACAGTCACGATTCTCGTATGAGTCAAGACGTTTCCTGATGCATCTTCAAGTGTATAGGTGAGTGTGTAGTCTGCAGGTGTATTCACATCGACAGTACCCGTAACGACAACATCATCTATGGTTAGTGCTTTATCTACATGGTCATAGACTCTTAATCCTAACATAGGATCAAAGGTGTTACCTTGTTTCCAATAGATGTCCTGAGCTCCCCAGATTTGTGGTGCTTCACCATCAGGTGATTTTTCTAATACACGTGTTACCATGATGTCATCAAGGTAAACCGTCGTTGGAACTGAAAGTCCATGTACATTACCTAAATAGAATCCAAACTTCACATTGGCGACTGTTGCTGTTGTATGTTCGTATTCATACGTATAGGTAACCCATTCGGTTGTTAAATCAAAGTATGCAGCAAATCCAGAACCTGAAGTTTCAAAATTGACTTGCATAGGTCTTTCGTGATCGGCTTTCGCTCTGAAGGTAATCTGATAAATATGACCTTGAGTTAACGTACGGTTTTGCATGTAAAATTGTGTGCCATAGAACATATTCCAAGTTTCAAAAACATCAATCTTGGCCACACCATCTTTAATTTCTGTATTAAACTGACCACTTCCGTGCCATCCCCAACCAGTGGTTGCTGGTTGTGCTGTAGGTGTGAGTTGTTCAACTTCAAAATCACTATTGACTAAGACGAAGGTATTAGGTAATCCGCCGCCTTCTTCGGTAACGATGACTTGGATTTCTTTTTCTGTGACATTACCTTGACGGTCTGTGAGTGTATAAACGAGTGTATAGTCGCCTGGAACTGCAGTATCGACAGTGCCTGTAATCACGATATCTTCCGGTGTGAGTGATTTATCAATTAAATCAAACACTTTAACACCTAATAGAGGTTCAAACGGAACATCTTTGGGTACTTGTTGATCTTCAACCCCAAACATCAGTGGTGCTTGGGTATCCTTTACATAGCCAACAAGTTCAATTACGATATTATCAAGATAGAATGTTGTTGCAGGAGAATCGGATTCAACTAAACCTGCAAAGAAGGCAAACTTACCATTGGTAAATCCTGCTTCTGGTATGTAGATAATCGATTCATAAGATGCCCATTCAGTGGTTAAATCAACGATTTCATACCATTTCACGTTGGTACCTGCTTCAAGGGACAGGCGAATAGAACGGGCAAGATCAACTTTCGCATCATAACTAATACGATATACCGCTTGTGTTTCAATGACACGATTTTGTTGATAGAATTGTGTGCCATGAGGAACAGTACCGACAGCGGTAATAACCTGAGTCATAATACCGTTTTGTATTGCTACAGTAAATGTTCCTGCACCATGCCATCCCCAACCCGTTTCAGCAGGTTGTGCGATAGGTGTAAGTTGTTCAATTTCCATATCACCATTGATGACCAAGAATGTCGAATCAAGCATATCAATAGCTTCTTTAACTTCTATGGTTCTCGTGTACGTTGCTGTATGTCCTGTTGCATCTGTGATTTCATAGGTTAAGTCATAGGATCCAACAACAGCTGCATCGACAGATCCAGTAATGACGATGTCATCGACGGTTAAATCTTTATCAACAGCATCAAAGACGGTTACATTCGAAAGAGGATTGAATGCAAAGGGCCGTATACCCAGTTTAATGCTTACAAAAAACATCAATATCCTGTATTAACTTT
>CALMNM010000083.1 GCA_937868795.1 uncultured Acholeplasma sp. | reverse complement strand
TTGTGATGCATTGAGGTATGAGATATTTAAAACTTTACGCCTTTCACTACCCTTTTTCGTGATAAAATACTCTACATTTTTAGTAGAGTGTTTCTTTCTTATGATGAGTTTATGTTTCTCATATGTATCTAAGTAATCATTCACCATACTGACTGCAATCCCAATCGCTTGGCTCATTTCCCGCTGGGTAATATTGGGATTCTTTTCAATCATGTCTAAGATCATATACTCTTTATAGAGTACGGTCGGTTTAAAGAACTTATTGTCATTCACTAATTCTCACCATCCATTGTTCGGCTATTGAATGATTTGATTTTACATCATTAGGTCATGATTTACAAGCAAAATTACGCAATTTGTTTGAAAATCGAACATTTATTTCGAAACCTTTTCAAAACGCGCAAAAAATCGCCTTATGAACACAAAAAAATGGCACTCATGATGTATGTGTGCCAGTGAATGTGCGTATCATGGATTCGTTTTATCTTTAGATAACTTAAGTTTTCGCTTAGAACATAAAAAGAGGATCATCCCACGACTCCTGGTTTAACTCTTCCTTCAAGATAAAGGCATCCACCTTTTCTTCAGTGTCATCTTCTATCCTCATGAGATAGTCTTGATAGATCTTGGTTGAACTTATGGAAGCATGACGCATAAACGCTTTGGTTTCTTCTAAAGAAGCTCCTCTTTTTAAATTCATGATCGCCGCCGTATGTCTTAGCCTGTGCGGGGTCAAATGCGTCTCTTCTAATCCTCTTATTTTTCGCAAACTAAGAAACATCCTCCTGTAAAACGTGCGTGAAAGCTTTCCATCTTTAGCGACTTGTACATGGGAAATGAAGAGATGAGGATGATCATCATGACGTAAACTTAAGTAATCATCAAGAGCAACAATGGCCCCTTTAGCAAGATGAACATAGTGATTTTCATCTCTTTGCCCATCTCGTCTTACATAGAGCACTCGTTGTTCACTCCTCCATTGATAATCTTCTTTCCTCGCATCCACGATCTCACAAGGACGAAGAGCGGAG
>CALMNM010000082.1 GCA_937868795.1 uncultured Acholeplasma sp. | reverse complement strand
TCGCACGTATTACTGCTAATCATGACATCATTGATTATGTCGATCAGCGGATGATCTTAGGGAGAAAACCTATCGCACATAACGAATTTATTATTACCCAAGCGATGGCAGATGATTTCATCGATGGTCAAGGTGCTGAGTTTGGTATTTGGTCATATGAGCATTTAATGATTGAACAATATCAACTCGGTGGTGTCGATGCGAAAATGGTCGGTATCATCGACAGTGATATTTCTGTCGTCTACACGACTAGACAGTTTGCCAATTTACTGAACCCTGCAAATCTCTTAATCGACAATGCAAATATTCAATTTTTAGGTAGCTTAGCGATTGAAGATGTCTCACTGATGAGTGGAACTGTTCCAAATGGTGATCAAGTCATTCTCTCACAAGCAGCATACAATGCATTAAGTTCTGGTGCTGCCATAGCAGGACCATGGCCTAAGACATTCGAGGATCTACCTTATCCAGTCAGCGGTGTATTCTTAGGCACAGACATGCTAGCGATCGGATCTGATCAGATTTTGGAAGAAGTTAGATTCAATGTCACACAAAATTACTTTGTGTATACTAGTGAACCAGATGCCCTTGTCGATGCACTCGATGATGATAACACGACAGTGTACATCGAAATGGATCAAATTGCTTTAAACTTCCGTCAAGCGATGGTGGAAGTAAGAGTGACCATGAGCATTGTGGCATTGGTCGTGATCGGATTCGCATTAATTGGTTTTTACTTCATCATGCATTCATCGATGGTATCGCGAATTTATGAAATTGCGGTTTACCGAGCTCTCGGTATGAAGAAGAGTGAATTAAGAATTTCATTCTTAGTTGAAGTCCTCATTCTTTCAACGGTCACATCACTCATTGGCTATTTAGTGGCTGCGTATGGTCTCATTCAAGCCAACGATACCTTAATTGGCATGTTTAGATTATTCTTAGTCAATCCAATCTCTGTGATTGTGGGCATCATCATTGTCTATCTCGTTAATTTGGTGGGTGGTATGATTCCCATCATGCTCCTCTTGAGAAAAACACCTGCACAAATATTATCACAATACGATATTTAATAAAAAAGGGAACTTCAAGGTTTGTCTTGAAGTTCCTTTTCTTATAACCAAGTCGCAACATCCTCAATATCGAGGCGAACGGATGGATAGCCTGCATCGTTTGCTTTACCGATCGATAAAATCAACACAGGTTTGTAACGTTTGCTATCGATGCCTAACGCATCTGCGATTTTATCGTGACGGAATCCCCCAATGGGACAGGTGTCATACCCATGTTCTCTGGCGATCAGCATGAGTTGCATTGCCACTAAGCCTGAATCAATAAGACCACTCTTTTCGATACCTTCATCCGATTGCGTATGGATCATATTGCTGATGTTTCTGAGTTGTTTTTCACGGACATCAGCAGGCATAAGACCTTGATCGACAGCTTTATTGTAGATTTTTTCTGCAAGTTCAAACTTTCTTAAGTCGGTGAAGATGCAGATCATTGCCGCTGATGTATCAAGTTGACTCATATTTCCATAAAGTACGGGTCTAAGTTTTTCTTTAGCTTCAACGCTTTCCACGATGATAAATCGCCATGGTTGCATATTCATTGAAGAAGGTGCACGCGTGGCTTCCTCTAAAATGACCGTCATTTCTTCCTTTGATATTTTAACGTTTGGGTCATACGCACGTATGGATCTTCTTTTGGTAAGTTCTGACATGTTATACCTCCTTTTTTACGCACGTTAATTATATCATTTGAGTTGAATATGTGAAATGAATTTGCCCAGTAAATTATGCTATAATACATGTGTGAAAGGACGGTAAATCATCTTATGGAAGTCATACTCATACGTCATGGAGAACCACGTTATGATGAAGTTCAATTACGTGGTTATGCAGGCATGGGATTTGAATTAGGTAAACTGACCGATAACGGCATGATGCAAGCAGCAAAACGTGCCGCAGATCCCATATTAAAAGATGCCACACTTATTATTTCATCTCCCTATACCAGAGCCTTACAAACGGCTGCAATTATCTCAAGACTCACTCAAATTCCTTTAGTCGTTGAAAACGATGTCCACGAATGGATGCCAGATACTAAATTTCAGTTTGACTATCGAGTAGAGGATGCATCTGAAGAATATTGGCGATTAAAGGGACAAAATACCCCTGCAAGGAAATACCGTTGGGAAACCTATGATGCGTTAAAAGAACGCGTGAGAAAAGCGATTTTAAAACATAAAGATCATGAAAAAGTCATCGTTGTATGTCATGGTATTGTCATGTCAACCCTAACCCATTTTGATGATATTATTGAGCACTGTGGGATCAGAGTGGTGACGTTATAATATGGATATCAAGAAGTTAGAAACTTGGTATGTACAAAATCACCGCAAGTTAGTCTTTCGTGAATCAAGAAATCCTTATCATATCTGGGTTTCTGAAGTGATGTTGCAACAAACCCAAGTCGATACTGTTCTCCCCTATTTTTCTAAGTTCATTATAAAGTACCCAACTGTATCTGATTTGGCCAAAGCGAGTGAAGAAGACCTTCATAAAACCGTGGAAGGTCTCGGCTATTATCGTCGTTTTCGTTTAATGCAACAAGCAGCACAAAAAATTATCAGTGAATATCAAGGAATATTCCCCAAGACATATGACGAGGTCCGATCACTTCCTGGGGTTGGTGCCTATACTGCAGGTGCGATTATGTCGATTGCCTATAATCAACCATATAGTGCAACAGACGGGAATGTTATTCGCGTCATTTCACGCTATTTGGGGGATGATCAAGACATGGGTCTTGAGAAGAATAAGAAACGCATTGATGCTTATCAGCAGTCCATGATAGAAAAAGCAACACCTTGGATTTATACGCAAGCCATTATGGAACTCGGTGCACTGATCTGTCGTCCGAGACAACCCAAATGTGAACTTTGTCCACTTCAGGAACATTGTTTAGCTTATGCTCAAGGTTCTCAAAATGAATTACCCATCATAACAAAACAAACAAAAACAAAAACATATCAATATATCACCTTAATCATTGAAGATCATGACGCTTATTACCTTAGAAAACGCCACGAAGAATTACTTAAAGGGATGTATGAATACCCACAATTTGAAGGTGAATCGGTTTACACTGTGTTAAGTGAACTCGAATCACAAGGTATCTTTTTAGATTTAAATGAAGATAAGAGCATCTATAAGCATGTATTTAGTCACCAAACATGGCTAATGGATGTATATCATGCGCAGTTGATCAAAGGTATTCATCCTGACTGGATTCGTATTGATAAACATGATTTTATGACATATCCGATGGCCATTGCCCATCGAAAGATTAAACGATAAGAAGGAAATATATGCACAAACTTGTCGAAAGATTTCAATCTATTTTTCAAAAGAACGATCAAGTACGATTGTTTTTTTCACCAGGACGTGTCAATCTGATCGGTGAGCACATCGATTATAACGGGGGATTAGTCTTTCCTGCCGCGATCAGCATCGGTACGTATGGTGTGGTTGCACCAAGAGATGATCAACATTTTCGTTTTTACTCATCAAATTTCAAAGAACAAGGTGTGGTTGAATGTGGTGTTGATCAACTTCATTTTGATAAGGATCATGGTTGGGCAAATTATGCGAAAGGCATCCTCTATGAATTAAATAATAGAGGATATAAAATCTCCTTTGGATTTGATCTATTTGTCGAAGGAAACCTTCCTCCACAATCAGGTCTTTCATCCTCAGCTTCTCTAGAGGTCTTGGTAGGTTTCATCGCTAATGAACTCTATGGTTTGGGATTGTCACGGGTAGAAATCGCCTTATTAGGCCAACATGTTGAAAATCATTATATGGGTATGCATTGTGGTATTATGGATCAGCTCATCATCGCAGCAGGGATTAAAGATCATGGTATCCTCATGAACACAGATACGTTGGAGTTGATCCGAGCGAATGCTTTTTTTAAGGGGTATCGCTGGCTCATCATGAACACCAATTACAAGCGGAAGACCACCGATTCAAAATATAACGAACGTGTGCGTGAATGTCAGCGCGCAAAAGAAATCATACAAACCAAAAAGATGGTTCGTCATCTATGTGAATTAGAACCAAAAGATCTTTCTTGGATTGAACCCATGTTAAGTGATGATGTTTTAATTCGACGTGTCAGACACGTGATCACGGAACAAGATCGAACTTTAAAAGCAAAAAAGGCGATGGAAGACCACGATGTCACCTTTTTTGCAAAGCTGCTTGATGAATCCCATCGATCACTCAAGGATGATTACGAGGTGACAGGGCTTCACTTAGATACTCTAGTGAGTGAAGCGAAAATAGCAGGTGCGATCGGTGCGAGGGTCACCGGTGCTGGATTTGGGGGATGTGCGATTGCTCTCGTTCCAGATGATAAGATCGATCAAGTGATGACCCATGTCAAACGAACTTATCATGAAAAGACAGGAATTCAGCCGGATTTCTACTTGGTCAGTTTTGAAGATGGTGTCAAAGAGATAGGTCTTGATGAACTGAAGGATGCGCTTGTCGCTTTTGTGGATCGCGCGATTGACCTTGATCTCTTTCCAAAAGCAGAGAAGAATGAAAGATTGAAGAATCTATTTAGACTTTTACATCTTCCATATGATGAAATTATCCAATCCTCACTTGCTGATTTTGAACTCGCACGAAACAAAATGATCGATCGCGGCTATGCCCTTCGATTATTTTCACCGAATACCATTGAGGAAAGAGACGCCTTCGAAGCATATCTCTACGATTTTGTTATGGAGAATCCTCTGATTGTGAAGCATAAATTTCATGATCAATATCTGCTCAGCCCTGAACATGCCACATCCTATCTCTACAGACTATCCAAGAACGTCAACTACATCAAGACAGATCGGCTCAAACAAAACATCAAGTGGGTCTATGCTGGAACCTATGGACTCTTGGAGATGACGATCAATCTTGCGAAACCAGAAAAAGATCCAAGAGATATTGCTAAAGCGAAAGATCTTAGCGTTGAAGGTCGTCCCAAGTGTGTTTTATGCAAAGAAAATGAACATAATTACTGGAATGCACGCATGAATCTTCGCATTGTCCCCATCCAATTGGGTGGAGAAATATGGCATTTCCAATATTCACCCTATCTGTATTATGATGAACACGCCATTATTCTACATGATCTACATCGACCGATGAAGATCAGTGAAAAGACGATGGACTACCTTTTTGATTTTGTTGATCAATTTCCGTCTTATTTCATTGGATCGAATGCGGATTTACCGATTGTCGGTGGCTCGATCCTCAATCATGATCACTTTCAAGGTGGGAAGTATCACTTTCCGATTGAGGATGCGAAACCTATTGTATTCTATAACTATCAATCCACTGACATAGAGATTTTACACTGGCCGTTATCAACGATACGATTAAGAGGAATCGATCGCAATGACATCAAAGATATCGTCTATCGCATCTATGCAGCTTGGAAAGTATATCAAAATGAGGCACTAGAAATCATTCCCCAAACAAAAGATACACCTCATCAAACGATAACCCCAATCGTAAGGAAAAAGGATAAAGGTTATGAAGTTGATCTCATATTAAGAAATAATCGAACAAATGACGAGTATCCCGATGGTATTTTCCATCCACATGCAGATGTCCATCACATAAAAAAAGAAAATATTGGATTGATAGAAGCGATGGGGTTAGCCATTTTGCCTGGAAGACTCAAGGATGAGATGACATATGCTATTGATTACCTTACATTAGGTAAGATGCATCCATCGATTGAAAAACATTTACCATGGTTGAATCAACTAAAAGAAAAAAAGATCGATTCTTTTGAGCAAATCCAAAAGGAAATCGGTCGTAGGTTCGAGCGTGTAATTGAAGATTCTGGTGTATTCAAACAAAACGATCGAGGTATTCAAGCATTTAAAAAATTTATCGAATCATGCATTAAAAAATGACCTTGTTGGTCATTTTTTTATCGGTGATAGGGAAGTGCGAAGGCAACAACAATGACTGTGGGGATTGGCAAGAGAAACAAGAGCCAATCCAAAGAGTGATCAATCACTAAAAAGGCGAGTAAACTGACAGCGAGTGCGAGTGCTCCAGAACAGAATATAATTAAAAGTTTTTTATTGGAAATGACAGCAAAGATAAGAAAAACGATCATCGATGCGGGAAGTGCAGCGATAAATGTTAACCAAACACGTGATCGGTCAAGAAGAACTAAGTTTAAAATAACAAAGAGAAAGATAGCGAGTAACCAAACTGAAGAGACGATGAGAAAAGATAGTTTGATTAGGTAGGGATGTTGTTCCCTCTTTTTAGATATCTTTTCAATGTTTTCCGGTTCTTGATAGATCAATTCATCAATGGATAAATGAAAAAGATTGGCAATTTCACCGATGGTCAAAATATCAGGAACTGCTTCACCTCGTTCCCACTTTGACACAGCTTTATCACTATAATTAATCTTCTCAGCAAGACCGATTTGAGTGAGTCCGTGCTGTTTGCGCAAGCGTATTAAATTTTCCATAAAATGAATTTTTCTTGTTTCCATGCTCTAATTATAGCACTATTTTGCCAAAATACACCCCAATTCTACTGATAGTAGAGTGCTTTTTTATGAATTCTACTGCTTAAAAAAGATAAGTAGGGAAGAAACACCAACGGGTAGAGTTATAAATTGACATTTGTCATTTATAATAAAGTCGAAAAACCCAAAACAATTAAAGGAGTCTTCTTATGCAAACGAAACCTCATAGTGAGTATGTTCTTTTTACCGATTCTTGTTGTGATTTATCTGTTAAACAAATTAAAGATATGGACCTTCACGTGATTCCGCTTTCTGTTGAACTCGAAGGAAACACTTATTTAAACTATCCCGATGAAAGAGAAATAAAGTTTATTGCCTTTTATGAAAAATTAAGAGAAAAGGTTGTTGCAAAAACATCGATGGTAGGTATCGGTCAGTTTCTAGAAGCCTTCGAACCCATCTTAAGAGAAGGTAAAGACATCCTCTATATTGGCTTTTCTTCCGCTCTATCTGGTACGTATAATTCCGCTTATCTCGCTTCAAAGGAACTTCAAAATACCTATCCAGATCGTAAGATTATCACCATTGATTCCAAAGCAGCATCGATGGGATTAGGACTTCTTGTCTATTATGCTTATCTTGGGAAAAAAGATGGGAAAACCATTAATCAACTCACTGCATATATTGAAAGTATCAAACTTAAAATCACGCATCTTTTTACTGTCGATGATCTTGGTACATTGATGCGTGGGGGTAGACTTTCTGCTACATCCCATATCTTAGGGACTTTGCTTAAGGTTAAACCGATACTTCATGTATCACCTGAAGGAAAACTGGTTCCGATTCAAAAAGTTAGAGGCCGTAAGCACTCATTACAAATGATGATTGATCTAACTAAAGAATATATTGATTCTTCCTTCGAACAAACTATTTTTATCTCTCATGGCGATGCTATAGAAGAAGCAGAGTATATCGGAAATGAATTGAAAAAAGCACTTAAGATTAAAGAGATTGTCTATGGTTATGTTGGACCTGTGATCGGAGCCCATTCAGGACCTGGAACCATCGCGATATTCTTCCAAGGGTTTAAACGATAAAAAAATAGAGGGTTGCCACTGCTAGTACAGGGCAACCTTTTTTTATTTAAAAAATTCAATAAATCCTTTATGTTTTCTAAGGACGAGGTATAGCGGTAAGCCTAAAGCAAACATAACCACAAATTCACCTAAAAAAACAGAAGGAATAGTAATCCATAAGGGTCCTAGTGCATACCCATATGTCAAAATCAAACCGACAATCAGACCATTGCTGACAGCTGGAAAAATCATGGATAATCCAGGTTTACGTTTCGTCAGATACATCAGGATACCTGCAATTGTCGTGGCTAGTGAACCAAAAATAACATCGATTAGGATTGCTCCATAAAGCAAGTTGGCTATAAAACAACCGATGGTTAAACCAATCACGTTCTTTTTGTCAAAAAGAACTAAAATCATTAAAACTTCAGCAATTCGAAATTGGACAAGTCCAAAACTTGAAATGCTGAACACGTAGACAAGGACCGCATAGATCGCTGCGATCATCGTTTGACGTAAAAAATCTTTAAGTAACCATTGATTCATGTTAATCTCCCTGTTTTTATTGATCAAGCTGGTTTCCTAGGGTACAGCTTGTGATTTACTTCATCATTTTAGCAAACTTATGCTATAATTACAAGGTAAAGGATGAGATTAATGAGCATATCTTTTGAAGTATTGCACGTATGTAAACAAAGTGGTGCAAGATTAGGTCGTTTGACCACACCTCATGGAGTTTTTGAAACGCCTTTTTTTATGCCTGTGGGGACGCAAGCGACGGTTAAAACATTAACTCCTGAAGAAATAAAAGAAGTTTCTGAAGGCCTAATTTTAGGGAATACCTATCACTTGTGGCTTCAACCTGGTGCAGATATCGTAGCTACCCATGGTGGTATTAGAGGATTCATGCAGTGGGATGGAGCATTGCTCACCGATAGTGGTGGCTTTCAGGTGTTCTCTCTTACCGATATGCGTAAGATCACAGAAGATGGTGTTCATTTCAAACATCATAAGAATGGTTCTTCACTCTTCATGTCACCTGAAGATTCAATAAAAATTCAAGAAAAGTTAGGTGCAGATATCATCATGAGTTTTGATGAATGTCCCCCTCCATATGAGTCCGATCAGTACATGAAACAATCGGTTGAACGGACACTACGATGGGCAAAAAGAGGAAAAGATGCACTCCAAACGGATCAAGCACTCTTTGGTATCGTTCAAGGTGGACTCAATAGAGATTTGCGTAAATTTTGTGCTGAAGAGCTCATAAAAATGGACTTTCCTGGTTATTCGATAGGTGGACTTTCAGTGGGGGAAACTAAGCATGAAATGTATGAAATCACCAAGTTTCTTAACCCGATTTTGCCCTTCGATAAACCACGTTATCTCATGGGAGTTGGTGCCCCTGATGATCTCGTAGAAAACGTTATTCATGGTATCGATATGTTTGATTGTGTACTTCCTACACGTATAGCAAGACATGGAACGGCACTTACTACCGAAGGGAAAATTGTCATAAAAAATCAAACCTATGAAACAGATTTACGTCCCTTAGACCCTAATCTTGAGACACCAATCTCAAAATATACTCGATCATACATTAGACACCTCTTTAAGGGTGAAGAGATTCTAGGTATGCGTTTAGTGACATACCAAAATTTGGCTTATTTAAAGCATTTAATGCAAGAAATAAGACAAGCGATTAGAGAAGATCGCCTTCTTGATTTTCGTGATGAAATGAAGAAGAAAACGAATTATTTTAAATCACGCTGATTGTGCTTTAATTTCATTAAAAACTATTGTAAAATAGTATTGTGCTATGAGGAGGGTAAATTATGGTCTTCGGCGAACAAGATAATTTTAACCAAAAACCAATTATAAAAGTCATCGGTGTCGGTGGTGGCGGAGGAAACGCGATCAACCGTATGATCGAAAATGATGTCAAAGGCGTCGTTTTTGTCGCAATGAATACCGATGCACAAGTCCTCAAAGTATCCAAAGCGGAAACTAGAGTTCAATTGGGTAAGTACTTAACACGTGGACTCGGTGCCGGTGCGAAAAAAGAAGTAGGAAAGAAAGCGGCTGAGGAGTCGATTGAAGAAATTGAAGAAGTATTAAAAGATGCTGATATGGTGTTCATTACCGCAGGTATGGGTGGTGGAACTGGCACTGGTGCGGCACCTATCATCGCGAAGAAAGCAAAAGAAATGGGTTGTTTAACCATTGGGATTGTCACCAAACCATTCGCTTTTGAAGGACCCGCTCGGATGCAAGCAGCTATTTATGGACTCGAAGAACTGAAACCACATGTCGATACATTAATCGTCATTCCAAATGAACGTTTACTTGCAATCTCAGGACCTACCACACAGCTTTTAGATGCGTTCAGAGAATCAGATAATGTCCTAAGACAAGGTGTTCAAGGGATTGCTGAAATCATCGCCATTCCTGGTTTGATCAACGTGGACTTTGCTGATGTGAGAACTGTTATGGAAAACAAAGGAACAGCGCTTATGGGAATTGGGATTGCCTCTGGGGAAACCCGTGCCATCGAGGCAGCGAGAAAAGCCATCCATTCCAAATTATTGGAAGTCTCAATTGATGGAGCAACCGATGCCATTGTAAATATTACTTCAGGAACCAATATTACACTCTTTGAAACAGAACAAGCACTCTCTGAAATCAGAAATGCAACGGATCGGGACCTTAATATTATTTACGGTACGACAGTTAATCAAGATTTAGATGATGAACTCATTGTAACCGTCATTGCTACGGGTTATGAGCTTAAAGCAAAAGATTCAACGATTGAAAACTTAGCATCTGAAATCTTCAACAAAAATTCAGATGAACAACTCAAACTCACCCGTCAAGGGCTTAAAGATCAATCCTATGTTGAACAAGAAGAGGATGAGATCACCCACCAACCAGGAGAAGGAAAGAAACGCAATATCCCTTCTTGGTTGATCAAAAAAGGGAAATTTTAAAAAGGCGTCAAGCCTTTTTTACTGGAAGGAATAGAAAATCAATGTTAAAAGCAGGTATTGTTGGACTCCCAAATGTTGGAAAATCGACACTATTCAATGCCATTACGAAAGCGGAAGCTTTGGCTGCAAATTATCCGTTTGCCACCATCGATCCCAACGTGGGTATTGTCTATGTTCAAGATCCAAGACTTGATGTCCTAGAAAAAATATATAAACCCAAGAAAGTGGTTCCCACAGCCTATGAATTCATCGATATTGCCGGTCTTGTACGTGGTGCATCGAAGGGTGAAGGCTTAGGAAATCAGTTTTTATCACATATTCGTGAAGTGGATGCCATTTGTCAGGTCGTGCGCTGTTTTGATGATGGAAACATCACCCATGTGGATGGCAATGTTGACCCCATTCGAGATGTTGAAACCATCAATATCGAATTATCACTCGCGGATTTAGAGCAAGTGGATAAGCGTATTGCTCGCCTTGAGAAAAAAGCGAAAGCGAAAGTCAAAGATGCGATCGAAGAGTATGATGTGTTGATCAAGATTAAAGATGCTCTTGATCAAGGGATATCACCAAGAACTCTTGATTTTTCTGAAGAAGAACTCAAAACGATAAAAAATTTCAATCTCTTAACATTAAAACCGATGATTTATGTCGCCAATGTTGCTGAAGAGGACCTACATCATCCCGAAAGCAATCAACACTATCAAGCCTTACTGAACCAATCTGCAAAAGATGGTACTGAAGTGATTCTCATTTCCGCACAAGTTGAAATGGAAATCGCATCACTCGACAAAGAAGAACAACTCCATTTTTTAGAAGCCTATGGACTTAAACAATCCGGCCTTAACCGTGTGATTGAAAAATCATATGAACTCTTAGGACTGAAAACATATTTCACCGCAGGTGAACCAGAAGTTC
>CALMNM010000081.1 GCA_937868795.1 uncultured Acholeplasma sp. | reverse complement strand
ATTTCCTGTTAAGCTGTTGAAACCAAAAACTAATCTTTAAATTACGCCTTGTAAAAATCTTTTCGTATGTATTTCGAATCTGCTCGGAGCCACCACTTTTTTATTTTGTGTAGATATTAAAGTGAGTTTTTTTAAAAAAGAAATAGGCAACATGTTCCTCTACAATAATGTGGAGGGATAAGCATGAAACAAATCTATTTCATGATTGTGATCATCGTTGGTTTGGGATGGTTATGGTTTTTTCCTACCCAAGAGGAAGTGGTCTTGGTTGATGAAGGACCCATCGCATTTGATATCATTGTGGTCGAACTAAAAGGAGAAGTTGTTTTTCCTGGGGTATATCATTTTTTTAAGCCTTTAACATTAAATGAAGTGATTGCCTATGCTGGTGGCTTGACGGAAGATGCCGATCTTCAAACATTACAACTCTCTGAGACCATCTATCAAAATCGCAATATTACGATTTTGTCGAAACAAGGTATTCCGCCAATAGAAATCACAAAACTCAATATTAATCAAGCTTCCTTTAAGGAGCTCATTACCATTCCTGGCATTACAGAAACCAAAGCCGCATCCATCATTATCTACCGAGAGAATTATGGTGACTTTCACAGTCTAGATGAACTGATTCATGTCAAATACATCGGAGTAGCGACACTTGAGAAAATCAAACCTTATCTTACGGTGGGATAATCTAGACCTTTTAGGAATGGCATTTTTCTTGTCCATCTTAGCTTTTTTTGTAAGTTATCTTGTCATACCCTTAATTTTGTTCCTATATTATGCGAGAAAACATCTTTCATGGATGCTTTATTTTTTAGGTTGCATCCTTTTTTTCTTTTTATGGTTGATCGTCTCTGAAGAGCCTAAGTTATCCGATACAACCCATCTCGGTGTCGTTGTTGATCGCGACATCGAAGAGACATATGATAGATTGACCGTAAAAATCAATCATAAGAAATATCACATGTATGTCACATCCGGAGCACTCAGAATAGGTGATGAACTTATCATCAAGGGACAATTAAGTAGGTATGAAAATGCAACAGTTCCACAGGGGTTTGATCGCTATCTCTATTACCGATCGAAACACATCATGGGTAAGATTAATCTTGACAGTTATGAAAAAACAGGTGAGCGGCTCTCCTTTTATAGTTTTAGAGATCAAATCTTGACTTTTTATAATGAATTAGGTATCTCACCTTATGTTATGAATTTATTGTTTGGGGAAGATTTAACTGCAGAGACCAAGACGATTTATCAACAACTCGGCATTACCTACCTATTATCCATCTCTGGTTTACATCTTTTCGTGTTAATCACTTTCATCAAAAAAATTCTCTTTTACTTTTCAGTTAGTGATAAGATGCAGTCAATGATTATATTGTGTTGTTATGCCCTGCTTTGTTATCTTCATCGTTTTGAACTTGGGATATTACGTTTAATGATCATGCATGGTCTCATCATCCTTAATGATCATTATTCATGGCGTAAATCACGTTTTGAACTATTACAATTGACGTTTATCGTCATTTTAATATCCGATATAGCACTGCTTTTCAACACGGGTATTCTCATCATT
>CALMNM010000080.1 GCA_937868795.1 uncultured Acholeplasma sp. | reverse complement strand
TAACCAACGTATGCAACGAGAACTTTCATGGTTCTATGTTCCTCGAAAAGTGAATACACGATAATAAAAACTCCAAATTCAAAAATTCGGAGTTTTTTTCTTTATTGTTCATGCATATCAATGTCTTTTTATAAATTTCCATCACATCAGAGACGCAAATCCTCTTAAGAGAATTTGTGTCATGCGATAGAAGATGTTATGTGAAGAATACGTCTTAATCATTTCCGATTGTTCGATGGTTTGATCAAAGAATGTCTTCATCTCATGAATTGTAGGCGATTGGTAAAGATACACACTTTGTTCAAAATGAAGATATAGACTTCTGAAATCTAAATTACATGTCCCGATCATCGCATGCATCTGATCAACAATCATCATCTTGGAATGAATGAACCCTGGGGTATAGCGGTAAATTTCAACACCGGCTTCGACAAGTTCTGGGACGTAGGTCTCCGTCACCATGAAAACTAATCGCTTGTCTGGGACATAAGGAATGATGATTCTTACCTTGATGCCTGATTTCGCTGCAAGTTTCAATGCAGTCGATAACTCATTATCGATAATAAGATAAGGGGTCGTAATATCAATGGAATGCTTCGCTTCCTGAATTAGGGACAGATAACTATCTTTGGAGACGAGTTCACGATCGAGTGGGGCATCACTAAAGGGGATAATAAGTCCTTCAGAAGATTCTTTAGCATTTGCTCGATAATATTGATAATCGATCTCTTTTCCTGTTTGAAAACGGACATTTTCTAAGAAACTTAAGGTCAGTGTCCAGACCGCATCACCTTGAAGCCGAATTCCCGCATCAAGCCAATGGCCAAATGGAGAGATGCGGTTGATATATTCATCACCAATATTAATTCCTCCCGTATATCCAATGATGCCATCAATGACGACGATCTTACGGTGATCACGATAATTCATCGCGAAATTTAAATGAAGTCGCATCGGATTAAACGGAATCGCTTTAATCCCGTAGGATTTTAATGTATGAGGATATCGATAAGGAAGATTGGCGGACCCAAAGTCATCATAGATCAAGATGACTTCAACGCCTTCTTTGACTTTTTCTTTCAGTACAGTTAAGATTTGATCCCACATCCAACCGGGATTGATGATAAAGAATTCGAGGAAAATATAGCGTTTCGCGTTTTTTAAATCGTTAAGCATCACCTCGAACATCACTTCGCCTAGAGGAAGAAAAGTCGTTTTTGTGTGGGTGTAATGAGGCCAGCGTTGTCTAAGTAGATAACGTGGAATCTTGTCATGGGATGACTCGGGAACATCTTTAATCCAAGATTTGCGTTCTTGATCGATCAGTTTAAAGCGTTTGAGTACTTTAGCAGAAAAGTTTTGTTGCCGGTAAAAGAGATAAAAGATCCCTCCAAAAAGAGGAAAGATTAAAATCGGAACAATCCACGTCAGTTTATAGATTGGATTTTCTTCTTTATAGATCAGATAGATGACGATAATGACGGATAGTGCATAGTTGATCGTTTGAATATAGGCATATTGAGAAAGATAGTTAATTAACCAAAAGAAGAAGATGATCTGAAGAAGTAGTAACACCATGATCACGGATGTTCGACTTAAAATCATTCTTAAAAGACGTTTCATGACGTCACCTCCTTGATAAAGACAAGATTTTTTTCATCAGATAATGTGTCGTCATAATGATAGTCATGTATTGATATCGACTTTATCTGATCAATGGTATCGATCTGATGGATGAGTAAATGACGTGCAAAAAGTCCTCGCATGGTTTTGACCATCATGGAGAGTTGTTTCAGCTCACTATTTTTACGTTCATAAAAATGAATCGTGACATAATGGATAGCACTATCTAGGACCATCTCATATTCCTTAGAGGCGAGATTGACGATCAATTCATCCTTATGATTTGATAATAAATAAGCTTTTATTTTAGGTTTCCAGTAGGTATAAAGATTTTTGATTGTCTTATCTTGCATTTCTAAACGATAATGATTGATGCCATCACTCGGTCTTAAAAGACCATACATTCCAGAAAGGACATAAAGATGATCCTTTAGATAAGCCATCGTCTTATCATCGAGTGATCTTACATCCAGTGATTTAAACGCTTGACCTTCGTAGGTGGTTATCGCTTGATACGTATCTTTACCAAAGTTTCTTATATAGGATTTAACGTCATCTAGTAAGGCATCTGAAAGCTTCATGGATGCCTTCAGAGTGAAAAAAGGCACGCGTTTAAGTGCACGTTGTAAAACCATCGCCTCTTTTTGAAAGATGGGTTTTGTCGATGATGGAATTAAGTTTTTACTAAAAGTCTTCGCGGGGGACAGTAAAATAATCATACACATATCCTCACTTATTTCTCTTTGATTATATCAAAATATCACAAAAAGTGTTAAAATAGAAAAGACGAAAAGGGAGGCTTATCCATGAACGAACGCAAATTATCACTTCTGATGGATTTCTATGAACTCACCATGGCCAATGGCTACTTTAAAGACGGAAAGCATCATCAAATCGCCGTCTTTGATGTCTTCTTTCGCTCCATTCCTGATCAAGGTGGTTATGCGATTTTTGCGGGTCTTGAACAGGTCATCGATTACATCAATGCTTTAAGTTTTGATGATGATGAAATCGCCTATCTTCGCTCCAAAAACGTGTTTGATGAAGCCTTTTTAGAGTATTTACGTCATTTTAAATTCACTTCCGACGTTTACGCGATGAAGGAAGGAACACCCATCTTTCCTCATGAACCTATATTAGTCGTCAAAGGTCCCATTATCGAATGTCAACTTATCGAAACGATGATCTTACTCACGATCAACCATCAAAGCTTAATCGCGACCAAAGCGGCACGCATCGTCTATGCGGCTCAAGGAAGAGCGGTATTAGAATTTGGTGCACGACGTGCACACGGGTATGACGCCTCCATCTTTGGAGCACGCGCTGCTTATATCTCTGGTGCGATTGGATCATCAAATACCTATGTTGATTTCATGTATCAAATTCCCGCGATCGGAACGATGGCACATAGCTATATTCAAAGTTATCCTTCAGAATATGAAGCCTTTGCTGCCTATGCAAGAACGTATCCTACCAATACTGTCTTACTTGTCGATACGTATAATACTTTAAAAGAAGGTATTCCTAACGCCATCAAGATTCATAAAAATATTTTAGAACCTATGGGATGTCGTTTAAAGGGGATCCGTTTGGATTCTGGTGACTTGACCTATCTAAC
Source organism: uncultured Acholeplasma sp. (assembly GCA_937868795.1). GTDB lineage: Bacteria > Bacillota_I > Bacilli_A > Acholeplasmatales > Acholeplasmataceae > Peloplasma. The sequence continues at coordinate 6,146 of CALMNM010000080.1, read as the reverse complement.
CAAGGAAGCACGAAAGATGTTGAACCAAGCAGGATTAGCTGATGTAAAAATCACTGTATCCAATTCGCTTGATGAATATTTGATCAAAGAACTCCTTCATCAAGGCGCACAAATCGATGCCTTTGGTGTCGGTGAAAGGTTGGTCACTGCGCGCAGTGAAGCGGTCTTTGGTGGCGTGTTTAAACTCGCTGCTGTAGAGGAGAAAGGTGAACTGGTTCCCAAGATTAAAATCTCGGAAAACGTCCAAAAAACAACAACACCTGGGTTTAAACAAGTCTTTCGGTTCTACGATCCTTCAGGCATGGCAGAAGCGGATGTCATTACGCTATTTGATGAAGTGATCAATGAAAACGAACCCTATCATCTTTTTGACCCAAACTTTCCCTGGAAGTCAAAAGTCATTGAAGAGTATAAGGCTGTCCCATTATTAGTACCAATCTTCATTCAAGGAAAACAAGTTTATGATGTTCCTGCACTCACAGAGGTGAGAGCGTACGCGAAAGAACAACATAATAGACTGTGGCCTGAAGTTTTACGTTTAGAAAATCCTCATGAGTATTACGTCGACTTGTCCCAAGCCCTCTGGGATTTGAAACAAGAGATGATTAAACACTATAAAAAGTAGAATGAAGGGTTAGCTTGGCACGGACGATTAAAAAACAAAATCTAGAACGCATTTTACATCATCCATCGATTTTAAAAGGTATTGTCATCATGGCAATACCCGTTTTTTTGAACAATTTTTTAAAGAGTTTACATGATTTAGTCGATGCCGTGTTTGTCGCTAGAATGGATGTGGGTGGACAAGAACAACTCGATGCAGCGCTTGCTGCCTTAAACATTCACTGGCCAGTCTTTAGTTTCTTTATGGCACTCGCAGCAGGATTGGGGATTGCGACGGTTGCGATTGTCAGTCAATACACGGGGGCTGGAAGAAAAGATTTAGCAACTAAGTATGCAAGTAAACTCATCACACTCGCCATCGTTTTAGCCTTGATTGTTTCACTCATTTTCTTTTTTACCTCAGATACTTTCTTAGGCTTTAATCTCTTTGCTTACCTTATGGGTGCACGAGGTGATGCACTAGATTACGCAGGAGAATACTTTCGAATCAGAAGTTATGAATTCGTCTTAGTCTTTGTTTTTATCGTTTATCAATCGATTAGACAAGCCACAGGAGAAACATTATATCCTGTGATTCTCAATGTGGGAGGAATACTCACCAATATCTTGCTCACTTGGTTATTTGTCAGCAAACTCAATATGGGTGTTGCAGGGGCAGCTTATGCTACGCTCATTGCACAAGCGGTTGTGATGCCATTTATTATCGTTGACTTATTTCGATCCAAAGAGCATATTCGATTATCCATTAAGGATATGGGCATTGATTTGGATACCTTAAAGGATATGAGTCGTTTTGCACTCCCTGCGTCAGTAGGTCAAGCGGTGAGTTCATTAGGGTTTGTCGTCATTCAAAGTGTGGTTTTACGCTATGGCGATATGGTATCCGCAGGATTTTCGGTGGGAAATAGAATCTCCTCACTCCTCTTGAACCCAGTCGTTGCGATCTCAACCATCTCTGCTGCCTATGTCGGACTTAACATTGGGCATGGCCAACCGACAAGAGCGAAGAATGCGTATAAAATTTCAAGAAACTTATCGTTATCCTTGATGGTGATTGGTGTTGCGATCATTATCCCGTTGCGTTTTCCGATTATTGAACTTATTTTAGGGACGAACAGTTCAGAATCTTATCGAATCGCAGGCGAATATACCGTGTGGTTATTATTAACTCAACCCCTTATGGGTCTCTTTCAGAGTTATATCGGTGTCTTTAATGGTTCTGGTCATTCAGATTATACCTTAAAGATGGCGATGGTTCGCCTTTGGGGTATCCGTATTCCGATCATTTTACTCGGTCTATTCTTATTACCTAAAGATGATTATAGAGGAATCTATTGGGCGATGATGATTTCAAACTTCCTCATCTTGTTCTATGGAAACTATTTAATAAAGGGCATCAAATATGATGTACAGGTACGCTTATGAACATTCATATCGTGTTATATGAACCAGAAATCCCGCAAAATACAGGAAATATCATGCGGACGTGCGTCGCACTTGGCATGAAACTTCATCTGATTGAACCGTTAGGATTTAAAATTGATGAAGCAAAGTTAAGACGAAGTGCTTTAGATTATTATGAACATTTGCAGTATACTGTCCATAAGAACTTTGATGCATTCGCCAAAGACAATCCAGGCACCTATCTCTTTTTAACCCGTTATGGCAAGAAGAACTACGCGAAGATAGACTATCCATCCTTACCAGAGCCTCTTTATTTAATCTTTGGAAAAGAATCTACAGGTGTCGATCGAAAGCTACTCGCTAAGCATCTTGAGAATTGTTACCGTATCCCAACCACCGATAAGGTTAGAAGTTTGAATCTGTCTAATGCAGTTGCGATTGTCGCGTATGAAGTGATGCGTCAATTTGATTATGAAGGACTCATTGATACCGAACCTGAAACACTCAAAGGAAAAGACTTTTTAGATCAATTTAAGGAGACATTATGAAACTTACACATAAACAGACACTCGGAGAAGAAATCGCCAATGCGGTGAGTCATGGTGTCATGGCCATCTTTGGTTTGGTGGCACTGATCTTACTTTTAGTCAAAGCGAATACGACCATTGAAGTGATTGCTGCCATTATCTTTGGTTTTGGCATGATCAATCTTTATACGATGTCAACGATTTATCACGCGTTATTTCATCCCACAGCTAAATCGGTTTTCCAACGCTTTGATCACCTTTCAATCTATATCTTAATTGGCGGAACGTTTGCACCAGCCTTGTTATTACTCCCAGAACTTCAAGAACCTCTTTTTGGGATATCAGGTTTAGGATTAGGTCCTGTGCTCTTCATCATTCAGTGGATCTTAATTTTAATCGGTGTTGTCTTTAAATCGATTTGGATTAAAAAGTTTGCTAAATTGCACGTTTTCATCTATTTAGCGATTGGGTGGAGTGCATTAATATTTGCCCAGCAGCTTCTAGCCTATCAAGCAGCCGCCTTTTGGTTAGTCTTTGCCGGTGGGGTTGCCTATAGCATTGGTGTTGTGTTCTATGCCTTTCCCAAGATCAAATATTTTCATTTCATCTGGCATATTTTTACTGGCATCGGCACCGTTTTACAGTTTATTGCCATCTATGGATACCTCTATTAACATGAATATTTATTCATACTCTTGCATTGGTCAATGATTTCATGTAAGATAGAAAATGAAGAGATAAAAAGGAGATAAGTCAATATGAAAATTTTAGCAGTCAATGCGGGGAGTTCAAGCTTAAAATTCCAATTGTTTACGATGCCAGAAGAAACGACGATTGTTTCTGGGATTGTTGAACGTATTGGATATGACAATGCAGCCGTCATCTTTAAGATCAATGGCCAAAAGTTTGTCGAAGATCATCAGATTTTAAATCATAAAGTCGCTGTCGATATGGTGATACATGGTTTATTAGAAAGAAAAGTGATCGAATCACTCGATGAAATCAAAGGGGTTGGACACCGTGTGGTCCAAGGGGGAGAACTCTTTAAAGAATCTGCCATTATCGATGATGATGTTGTCGCAAAAATCGCAAGTCTTAACGATTTAGCGCCCCTTCATAATCCTGCCAATATCACTGGGATTGAAGCATTTAGAAAAGCCTTACCAGATGTCATTCAAGTTGCTGTGTTCGATACCACATTCCACCAAACCATGAGTGAAGATGCCTACCTTTATGCATGTCCTTATGAATGGTACCAAAAGTATGGGGTCAGAAAATATGGCTTCCATGGAACTTCACACCAATATGTTTCTCAAAGAGCAGCAGAGATTTTAGGTAAGAAAGATGCGAAAGTGATCGTTGCCCATTTAGGCAATGGCGCTTCCATTTGTGCAGTGAAAGATGGAAAGAGTGTTGATACATCGATGGGGTTAACCCCACTTGAAGGGATTCCTATGGGAACTCGTTCAGGAAACATTGACCCAGCAGTCTTAATGCTTGTTTCTAGCAAAGAAGATAAGACTTACGGTGAAGTTTTAGATGAACTCAACAAGAAGTCAGGTTATCTTGGATTATCAGGATTTTCTAACGACTCAAGAGACATCATTGATGGTATGAATCGTGGTGAACATCGCGCATGGCTTGCCCATCAAGTTCAAGTCAAGCGTATCGCTGATTATATTGGCTCTTATTATGTCTACATGGGTGGACTTGATGCGATCTGCTTCACGGCAGGGATCGGTGAAAATGCACCTGAAGTCAGACGTGATGTCATTAAAGCGGTTAAGGTGTTAGGCATTGAACTTGATGAAGAAGAAAACAACAAGCGCGGCGAACGCATGATTTCAACCAAAGATTCTAAAGTCAAGGCATTCATCATTCCAACCAATGAAGAAGTCATGATTTCAAGAGAAGTTCAACGGTTGATGAATAAGTGAATTTCAATAAAATATTAAAGGTCGAGTTGGCCTTTTTTATTTATTAATATAACCGTTGCAAAGTAAAATAGTCTATGATATAATCAAATTGTCCTATTAAATAGGGTAATATAGAGAAAGGAGTGGTCTCCAATGTATGGCAATCATGAAACTAATAGACGATGATGAAGCAGTACAAGATCTTATTGATCAAGCTTTGGGAGATTCATCTCCATTCAATATAATTAGAGATTATGAAAATATTTTCGGCAAAAATCACATAAATTTTAAACCGAATATTCGTCGCGATATTATGACTGATCTTGAAAAGCCACAAAATTCACATATAAAACTTCAAGGAATCGAGATCCAACAAATCGATGTTTCTATAACAAAAATCCGCGCTAAAAACCCTAGAACAAAAGCAAGTAAACGAGATGGCATTCGATGCATTGTTCTTCTTGACTGGATTCGAAATGAAGCGATGTTAATCCACATGTATGATAAAAAGAAAAAACACGATTTAACAAAAACTGAAGTAAAGTATTTATCGCAATTGCATAAATTATATGTACAATCCATGTAAATGATATTATGAAATTGAGCAACAATTCAACAACAATCAAAGAGGAAAAATATGAATAGAGTAAAATTGGACAATAAGGTCATTGTTCCTGAAAAAAAGTTAGACCTTTCTAAAATTAGAAATGCTAAAAAGTACTCTCTTGATTTTGAAAACATCGACGAAATGATCGATAGTAATAAAATCAAACAAATTCGTGAACATTTAAATATGTCACAAACTTTTTTTGCACGCATATTAGGAGTATCAAAAAAGACTATAGAGAAATGGGAACAAGGGAAAAACCCAATCGCTGGAACTGCATCAAGATTAATTCATATACTTGATAAACGGCCAGATGTTTTGAAATATCTATACCACGAATATCAAGAGATCAATGGTACGATCACAGAAATAAATCTTAATACTCAGCCGATCCAATTAGTTGTAGTTTCAAAAAACATACAACCTATCAAAGAAATTTCAATGTTTAATTGTGAAGATTCAGTGAATTGCCATACCCCAATCGGCATGGCAGCTTAGAGAGGAAGAATTCAATGAGCCAAAGACCTGTTTATGAATTAATCGGTTATCAAATTAACAATATCAAATATTCAAGAACTGAGCTTGGAATACCTTTGAAATTTAAATTGAGTATAAAAGAATCTAAATTTGATAATGAAAAGATGTTAGCATTCATTTTCCCAGTGCTTGAGATACAATTTAGAAATAGTGATCCATCGATATTTGAATTTTCCGCTATCTTTAAAATCAATGACACTGAATGGAAGCAATCTATTTCAACTATTCAAATGAATGCTATATTTATATCATCTGTATTCCCATATATTCGTTCGTTCGTACATCATATTACTGATGATGTTAGGGGTTCGATAAATTTGCCAACTATTGATCTTAGAATGGCCAACTTCGAAAGTGGTATTGTTTTTGAACCTAACTCGAAAGCTCAAAATAACCTAAAAAACTGATGCAGCCATCAGTTTTTTTGTTTTTGTTGGTATACTTGAATTGGGTGAATAAATATGAATGAATTTATAAAAGTGAATGACACATTAAATCTTGATGTCAAACGGATGGGGATTAATGGTGAAG
>CALMNM010000079.1 GCA_937868795.1 uncultured Acholeplasma sp. | reverse complement strand
TATTTACGTTGTGGATTCGAAATCTATGGTACTGATCCTAAAGTCATAAAAATAAAGGATCAATATTATGATTCCACGCTCATGATTTTATACATAAAATAGGAGATATCATGAAATCCTTTATTCAAAATCTTATCATACGTCACGATTTGTATGATGCGGATGTAATCTGCTTTAAACACGGTCAAATCGTTGAACAACACACACTCTATCATCCAGATGTTCCTTATAGATATTCATCAGATTCCATGGTTCGTATCGCCTCAATTTCGAAACTTTTTGTCGCAGTCGCCATCATGCAGCTTCACGAACAAGAAAAAATCGATATTCATGATCCTTTGGAAACGTATCTTCCCTATATCATCAGACATCCATCGTTTCAGCAGGATGTGATCACGATAAAAATGCTTCTCACGCATACATCATCACTTACCGATACCGATAAACTTTATGTACCATATGGTGAAAATCTAAAAGAATTATTTGACCCTAAAGGGAAATACTATTCAGATACCATGTTTTTATCCTATGATCAAAAGCCTGTTAAACCAGGGACGATGTATCACTATTACAATACAGGATTTCAATTATTAGCAAGCATAGTTGAAAGTGTCTCTGGTGAACGATTTGATCATTATATTCGAACACATATTTTAGATCCATTAACGATCAAGGGGACATTTAACCCCTCTGAACAAACATATCAAGCGATGATCAAGCCCACATTTCGAAAAAAAGAAGGTCATTGGGAACCTCAAGTGGATGCTATATTACCCCTTCACAACTTCGAAAATTATGAACTAGGTACCAATGGTTCTTTATTTTCACCACAAGGTGGATTGAGAACCAATGCGATTGAACTAAGCAAGTTCATGAAATTTTTGATGTCTGGATATGATCAAGTATTGCATAAAAAGACCATCAGTGAAATGATTAAAGTTCATTTTTCTGTGAATAAAAACAATTCAGCAGATCAATTTTGCCGCAATAATGGTCTTGGATTCAATGTGATCACAGAAGGCTACTTCAATCGACCCATAAGGGAGATGCCATACCCTTTAGTTGGACATTGTGGTATTGCATACGGATGTTTAGGGGTATTCTTTTTCGACCCCATTCACCATAATGGACTCATCTTTATCACAAGAGGGCATGGAAAACCCATTGAGACATACCACGGTAACTATTCTGAATATTTTAATTTTCAAGAAGAGATGTTTACCTATGTCGATCAACACATTTGGAGGGCATTATGAAATCACTCTCAATAGACGATCAAACCATGTGTTTTGCACAAATTCCTATCTCATCCATGGCAAAGAAGTATCAAACACCGCTATTTCTTTATGATCAAGATGCCATTGAAGAACGGATTCATTCACTTAAAGAAATCTCTAAACTCACTGAAAACTTCACCATATATTATGCATCAAAAGCATTTTTAACACTTGCGATGGCACATATCATCAAAGAAAATAATCTTTTCATTGATGTAGCTAGTCGTGGTGAACTATATATCGCACTCAAAGGTGGGATTGATCCGACACATGTTCTATTTCATGGTAATAACAAAACAATTCCCGATATCATCTATTCCATTGAACACGGGGTCAGAAAGTTCGTAGTGGATAGTTTGCAAGAACTAC
>CALMNM010000078.1 GCA_937868795.1 uncultured Acholeplasma sp. | reverse complement strand
AAAGAGTTGGGGCTAAAAGATTTAGCCTACGAGATCGAGCATCATAAAAAAGGTTATTACGTATGGTTGTTAGTAGAAGCAACTCCAGAAGCAGTCGCTGAATTCAACCGTGTTGTACGAATTACTGAAGAAGTGATTCGCTACATCGTTGTAAAGGAAGGCGAGTAATATGATGAACCGTGTCATTCTGGTCGGACGTATCACGAAAGATCCAGAGATGAAAATGACCCAGTCTAATATTCCCGTCGTGACCTTTACGCTTGCTGTCAATCGTCAATTTGCCGATCAATCCGGTGAAAAACAAGCAGACTTCATTCAATGTGTGGTCTGGCGTAAGCAAGCAGAAAATTTAGCGCGCTTTGTTAGAAAGGGTGCATTACTTGGTGTCGAAGGCCGCATTCAAACCAGACAGTATGAAGCGGATAATGGCACACGTTATGTCACCGAGGTCGTCTGTGACTCTGTTCAATTCCTTGAATCCAAGGGTGAACAAACAGAAGCACCTCGTGAAGAAACAAGTTCTGCAGATAACGACGAGTTCTACGAAACAAGTAAGCAACTCGCTGCAGAAGAAGATCTACCATTCTAAGGAGGAAACAACATGCAACAGAATTACAAACGTGGTGGTTTCAAAAAGCGTAAAAAGGTTTGCTACTTCACTCAAAATAAAGTTGAACATATCGATTTTAAAGATGTGGAGCTACTCAAGCGCTTCATCACCGATCGCGGTAAGATTTTACCAAGACGCGTGACTGGAACATCTGCGAAATGGCAACGTCCACTCGCGACAGCCATTAAGCGTGCACGCCACATGGCATTGCTACCATTCGTTAAAGACTAAAACGATGAAAGCCCATATCTGGTATATGGGTTTTTTTATCGAAGCAGTAAGATTTTTTTCTTGATAAAAGATAAAATCTTTATCAACCGTTATTCAACGTGATATAATAGCGTTAAAGTGGGTGAACCTATGAAGCGATGGCTGGTTTTAATCATTGCACTGATCTTACTTGCGATCAGTGTCTATCTCTATCTACCCTATTTTGAAGTTTCAGATACCAACCAACTATGGTCGTTGATCGCATTTATTGCTTCGATCATTTTTGTCATCGTCATGATTAACCTCTTTATTACCTATGAATCACGTCAAAAAATCAAAACATTACAGAACAGATTGTCGATGTGGACCAAATTATCTTATCATGTTAATCAAGTGGGCGATGAAGTGTTCAATGAACTCCCCATCGGTATTTTAGCCTTAGATGAAAGCTTTGAAATCAAATGGGCAAACCCCCATGCCAAGAATATATTTGATCCCAAAATTACGGGTAAAGCACTCAAAGATGTCCATCCACAACTCCATTTATCTGCCATGAACAATAAAGTGAACTTCACTATTCAGGTTAAGGATGAATCCTATGATGTGACCTACCGGTCCGAATATAAATTCTTCTATCTATTCAATGTCACTGAACGAGAAAAGGTTAAAGAACGTTATATGGATCATTTACCCGCTTTAGGGATTCTTTATCTCGATAATCTCGATGAAGCGCTTGGATCTTTAGATGTTCAAGAACAATCCTCTTTGAAGGGTGAATACTTAGCAGCGATCGCTGATTGGGCAAACAAATATGACGGTTTCTTAAAACCGTATGATGATGATCGACTGATCGTCATCCTATACCGCAAACAACTCAATCTAATGATTCAAGATAAGTTTGATATCTTGGATAAAGTCCGTCAAATCTCGACACAAAACCAGGTAAGAATTTCCATTTCCATGGGAATTGCATCATGGGATGTCGACTATGAAGAATTAGGGATTTATGCACAAAACGCGATTGAATTAGCCGAAAAGCGTGGAGGAGATCAGGTCGTCGTCAACATTCAAGACCAAAAGATTCAGTATTTTGGTGCGAAGAGCGATGCTTCAGCCAAGAGTTCAAGAGTCTCTGTTCGAATCAACGCACAGACAATTCGTGATTTTATCAATCAAGCCTCAAACGTTTTTGTTATGGGACATTTTCAAGCAGATTTAGACGCGTTTGGTTCCATGATTGCTGTCTATCATATGGCAAAGGCTAGCAAGAAACCTGTCATGATGATTGCTGAAGAACAGAAATTTGATCAAACCGTTCAAAAAGTCATCGGAATACTAAGAGACAAGATGCCTATCGTTTTAGATAGTTTTATCCTTCCTGAAGAAGCGATGAAATTATTCAACGAAAACACCTTACTCATTGTCGTGGATTCACAATCACCAAAGATTGTGATGGCGCCAGAAGTTTTGGAAAAAGCGAAAAAACTCATCGTCATCGACCATCACCGTGTCGGTGAAGAGTCCTTTGACGCGATGTTTTCGTTTATTGAACCTTATGCATCCTCCACGATTGAACTCGTGATGGAACTTCTAAACTTTTATAACATGGAAGAAGAAATTAAGATTACCCCAATTGAAGCCACAATTATGTATGGTGGCATTATCGTGGACACGAATAACTTTTCGTATCGTACGGGATCTAGAACCTTCGAAGTTGCATCCAAATTAAAAGATTTAGGAGCGGACATCGTGGAAGCCAAATTATGGCTAAGACGTGATCTACTTCGCACCCTTGAAATCAACAGACTCTTAGATCGAGTCGATATCTTTTTAGGTCGTTTCGCCTTTGTTGTCACCCCTGAAATCTATGAAGATCGTATCTTACTTGCTCAAGTGGCTGAATCATTACTCACGATTAACGGGATTGATGCAGCCTTCATGATTTCAAGAATCGGTACGGATACCGTGGGTGTCTCTGCGAGATCCTATCAGCAGGTCAATGTCCAACTCTTAATGGAAATGTTGGGTGGAGGAGGACATTTGAACAGCGCTGCAGCACAGATTAAAGAACAATCCGTTCAAGAAGTTTTTGAACAGATTAAAACCCAGCTAGAACTTGAATATGGTGGAGGAGAACGTATGAAAATCATTTTACTTGAAGATGTTAAAGGAAAAGGCAAGAAGGATGATGTCATAGAGGTGGCATCGGGTTATGGTCTTTTCTTAGTCAACCAAAAGAAAGCACTCATCGCTAACGATGAAAATATCCAAGCACTCAATAAAGCCAAAGAAGAAGCCCTTCTTGAACAACAACGTCATATCGATTTAATGAAGAAGTTAAAATCAGAGATTGATGGAAAGAAAGTCACTTTAGGCATTCAAATTGGTCAAGATGGTAAACTTTTCGGTGCAGTTACCACAAAGCAGATTGCTGAAGCCTTTGAACAGGCGCATCACATCATGATTGATAAGAAAAAGATTGAACTTTCTTCAGACATTAACTCTGTGGGTATTTATACCGCAAGCGTTCAATTACATAAAGACATTAAAGCACAATTTGAAGTACATATCATCGAAAAGTAGGACATCGTCATGGCGAAAAACTTACCGCATCATCCTGAAGCGGAGATGAATGTCTTAGGATCGATTTTCCTCGATCCGAAAGAGATTTTGACCGTCGTTGACCAATTAAATAACGAAGATTTCTTCGATCAAGGACATGCCCTCATTTTCCAAGCGATGAAGGATCTTTATGCAGATAATATGAAGATTGATTATTCATCCGTTGCTGCAAAACTTGAAGCACAACAAAATCTCGCGAAAGTGGGTGGGATTAAATATCTTCATCAACTTTCAGAACTTGTGCCTTCAACAAAGCATCTTGAAACGTATATCGATCTTGTCAAAGACTCGGCGCTTAAACGAGAAACCATTAGTTTAGCCAGTGAAATCTTAGATAAAGGGTATACAGGAGAAATGGATGCAGCAGACTATGTGACGTTTGCTGAAGAAGCCATTTTTGCGCTTGCGCAAAAGAGAAAAACGACCGCATTTGCTGAACTTGCAGAAGTGATCAGAGAAGTCAAAGAAAAAACTGAACTCAACCGTGATAAAAAAGGTGGGATTACAGGTCTTCGTACAGGGTTTTCTAACTTAGACCAATTAACCTCAGGTCTTCAACCTGAAGAACTTATCATTCTCGCTGCACGTCCTTCGATGGGGAAATCCGCGTTTGCGATGAACCTTGCCATTAATGTGGCGAAAAGAAATACCGATGGTCAAGCAGGTGTTGCGATTTTCTCGCTTGAAATGAGTAATGAACAACTCGCCGCACGTATGCTATCTGCGGAATCCAATATTGAAAACACGAAGATCAAGACAGGACACTTAACCTCAAGAGAATGGCAATTTCTTGAAGGTGGGATGCAATCTTTATCCCGTTTAAAGATTATGTTTGATGATTCAGCCACGGTTTCAGTGGCTGATATTAGAGCGAAATGCCGTAAATTATCTCAAGAAGGTCGTCTTGATTTTGTGGTCATTGACTATTTACAACTGATTAAAGGAGATGACCGCTCGGGTAATCGTCAAGAAGAAGTGGCGAAGATCTCACGATCCTTAAAACAGATGGCTAGAGAATTGAAGATTCCTATTTTAGCTCTTTCACAGTTATCACGTGAAGTTGAAAAGAGAGAAGATAAACGTCCTCTCTTAGCCGACTTAAGAGAATCTGGATCCATTGAACAGGATGCCGATATCGTCATGTTCTTATATCGTGAAGATTATTATGAAAGAAAACAAGAAAATAAGACCGGTGAAGTAGAACTATCGATTGCTAAAAACCGTCAAGGGATGGCAGGGGTTGTTCTTAAGTACCGTTTTGATACCGAATTCTCACGGTTTACTGCTCAGTCAGAACGTGAAGAAGAAGCATTTAAAGATTAATATGGTTAATAAAAAGAGTTCATATCCAAGATGGAATGATCTCTTTTTT
>CALMNM010000077.1 GCA_937868795.1 uncultured Acholeplasma sp. | reverse complement strand
TTAATTGAACATACGTTCCAAAGCCACTAACACCCATGGGAATGGATGTATCTCTAAAATCATTATAGAAATTAGGAACTTGCAAAGGTAGACTGTAAAGTGTATATAAATCAACCATCGTATTGATCCCACGCAGTGCTTCTTCGGTATCCATGGTGATGTCAAAACCGTCTTCTGAGTATAATTCGACGCCTTGTTGGTAGATAAATGGTGCTGTCGCGTTAAATCCTTTTAAGGAACTTTCTTGAGATAGCGGTAAATAATAATTCATGCCAAAGCGTTGAAGCGTAGGTAAAATACCGATGAGCTCATCATAGGTGTTGGGGACGCCAATGTTCAATGCTTCTAAAACATCTTCACGATAGAACGTAACGGTAAAATCTTGAGTTTCTGGTAAACCAAAAACTTTTTGATCATGAATCATGTTCAAAAATGAGCCGGGCATAAACTGCTTGATCGTTTCGTTAAATCCATCAAATTGACGCATATCAGCTGCAGCACCACGTAGTCCAAGCTCATATGGTAACCATGCTGAGATACCTAAAGCCATATCAGGCTGAGTATTCGCAGCATTCGCTAAAATCAATTTTTGTTCATTGGGCATAACAGAATAACGAACCTTGATTCCAGTATCCCTCGTGAATGTAGCATCCGTCATCTGTTGCATCATACTGATATAGTATCGTGAACGGTTGACCCATACTTCAACATCGGCATCTTCTTCAGTTTGGAAATTTCCTGCAGCTTGATAAATCTGGAAATCAGCGATCCACTCATGAAAGAAACTTGCACGAACATGAGGTAGTGTCGCTTCTTCACCATGAACCATCAGTTTATCCAGTGCTAAGGGTTGATCTAAAAGCTGTTGATTGATCAATGCGAGGAGTTGTGCTAATGAATTTGAACCTGTCGATAAGAGATTGACACGATGGGGAATTTCATTAATCTCATTTTTAAGTATCGTCAATTTTTCAATCGCGTTATCTAGATACTTCAAGATTTCAGTCTCTTGATTTGAGTTTGAACTCATCTTTTGGATGTGTGTACGAATAAGAAGTAGTTCGTTATACCAATTATTAAAAATAAGTTGGGTTTCTGGAATAAATTGGGCGATATTCCATTCACGATTTTTATCGGTCACACCACCGGTGAGTTTTTTAAGCTCGATGCTATAATCGTTGATTTCGTCCATCATGCGTTCAATCATAAAATGATCTTGTGCAAAGAGACTCGCATCCGCTTCAAGGGTAATTCGGTTAAGTCCTTCTGCTAGGTAAATGGAAAAAGGCTCACCATCTTGACCAAGCGTTTCATAGGTAAATTGATTGCTATAAGGGAAAGGATAACTTTGTAATTCATCAAAAGGAATCACACCATTGATGTAAATATTACGATATGAGGTGCGATTGTCATACTGTGCATTTTTATATTTTAAGGTAATGTAATAATACCCTGATTGTTCAACATTGAGATAATAGGTCAATTGATTACCCACTTCATAGAAAGAGTATCCAATGACATTGAGATAATTTAAATCGCTCTTAAATGGTGAAACGGAAGGTGTTTTTTCCATTTCTGGTAGGATAGAGATATTGTTTTTTAATGAGTAAGATTCGGCTTCAAGGATGATGAGTTCATCGTTTGATACCAAGGAATGTTGAGCATCTTTATACATTTGGTATGTGGGTAAAGATGAAACTTCATAAATGTGGATGTTACCAAGGTAAAACTCACCTTGTTCACGAATGATTGTTAATGTGTTCTCACCTTCTTGAAGTGAGAAGACTAACGGTGTCTTTTGTAACTGTAACTGATCACGTAAAAGGGTTTCTGTCCACAAAGAGACAGGAACATGATCTTTATAGACTTGATTATTATAAATATCAAAAGAAGGATCTTCATCAGAAGCTTTCCATTGTGTCCAAAGGCGAATATTGATGTAGTCATCAACGGTATGTCCATTAACTTCTAAAGAAATCTCATCAGGTTTGACAGATTCATCATCTGATAGATAATCGAATGCTAAAAAATAGTCTCCAGCGACATCGATTTCAAACTCGATTTCAATCACATCATCACTCTCTTGTGTCCAATGAAGCACACTGCTACCATATCCCTTTTCATCGCTCATGAGATGATCCGAATTTTGATTTAGGATTTCATCAATCGAAAGTTCAGCGACCAAACCCTCTTGATCAAGGGTCTGAATGAAAGGATATGGGGGGTAAACGGTGTTACCCCCCATACTATCTACATTTACTGAGATAAATTTAGATAATATGAATAGTAGAGCAACCACACCCGCGAATGAACCGATGATGACAATCAGGGTTCTTTTGAGTATGCGATTTGCTTCCATATTCATCCTCCAAAATTTTTATTGATTCATTGCTTCTTCAAGAGCTAATCTAGCCTTTAATAATTCAAAGTTAATGAGTGTTTGTAGTTCTGAGGTCATATATTCATTATAATTGATCTTGTTGAATTGTGCATCCCAAATGAGGTCACCAATTGATAATGTAGAACCTGGCGCATTGTTTGGACGAGAAATCAATGCATCAATACCTGTATTATAACCCCAACGTGCTGCTACATAACCTGGAACATACTTGAAGCCTTCAACGAGAACTTCAACTTCACCAGCTGCTGCTGCTTCGTAAATTTCTTTAACGCCTGCGACTGGATAGTTTACAAACCATTTGTCAATAATGGATTGTGTATTGTTAATAGGAAGACCTGAAACAGAAAGTGCTACTTCACCAGCTCCGGTATCAGGAACAACAGTTTCAATAATATCAAACATTGCATTGAGACCGTCAGTACCGAAGGTTAACCATTTAGCAACTTCATAAGCTGCTTCTAAATCAGCAGTTGTCTTAGAAATTGAATAGTAGTCAGGTGCAGAAACCACTTTACCACCAGGAAGTCCGACGAAATGAACATCAAATCCAGCATTTGCTGCATTGGTTGCCATGCTTTGTACTGCCCAAGTACCATCCCATTGGAATGCAACTTGACCCTTATTAAAGGATGCCCACCAATCAGAACCATAACGAGCAATACGAGGTGCTAATTCTGGACCTTCGCCATCGGGATCCACATCAGACCATGCTTCGAAGCCCCAGTAATTTGACATCACTAATTGTGCTTCAGCAATCGCATCTTTAACTGCTTCACTATTATACATGAATTGTCCATTTGCGACACCACCATGAAGAATACCAAGTTGTTCTGCTAGAGGAGCTTGATCATCAAGAACAGCAGGTAACCAGCTGAAGAATTCACCTGGATGGTTAATACCAGCGGTTGATGTACCATCAAGTTTAGTACTATCAGTTGCAGCTTCTACAGCAGCAATCCATTGGTCATATGTGTAACCTGGAACTGTGAAATCAGTAAGAATACCAGATTCATCAATTAAATCTAGGTTAGCAAAGTTTCCAAGGAAGTTATTGGCTGCTGGAATGGCATAAATACGACCACTATAGGTGACTGCATCTCTTAATGCTACTGGAACATTTAGCCAATCTGGATCCGCTTCTGCTGCAGAGGTGATTTCACCTGAATAACCCGCTAAAATATGTTCTGGAACGTTACCAGAAATGAAGACATCGGGGAATGTACCAGCTGCTGCCATCGTAGCTAAGAACGCATTATAATCACCGGTGTATTCCATAATTTCGATTTCGATGAAATTGTTGGTTTCGTTGAATGCATCAATTCTTCTTCTAAGAATGTTATTTTGTTCAACTGTACCTAAGTTCCATGATGTGAAGGTAACAACCGTCTTCGCACCATAGAGGACATTAATCGAACGTACAACAGTCGTCACGTTTCCTGCACTGTCAGTTACGGTATACGTTAAGTCATATAAACCGATCAAGTTTAGATTGACTGTACCTGTGACGGTGATAAATGGCGTGAGATCACCATCTTCTTCGTCAGTTGCAGTAACACCTGCCAAAGGATTGAAGACAGTACCGAAAGTTACTGATCTGTTACCTGCACCACTGATTACGGGTGCTTCACCTACTGTAACGGTTACAGTACGTGTAAGTTCTGTAACGTTCTTTGCGCTGTCCATGACGACATACGTTAATGTATATGTGCCTTGCGTTGTATTATCAACAACACCTTGAACAGCAATTTCACTGGTAAGATTGCCATCTTCTGGGTCACTTGCTGTGACACCTGCCAAAGGATTAAAGGTTTCACCAATCTTAATCGATGCTGGGGTGAGACCAGAAATCGTTGGCGATTCATCAATCACTGTGGGTACAGGTTCTTCGCCGCATGCGATGAGCCCAACAGCCATGAATAACACAGTGATCAACATAAACACTTTTTTCATTTCATTTTTCTCCTTTTCTGATTTCGCGATGAAATCGCTTACTTTATATCATGATTTTATCACGCCAAAATGGGCTTGTCAATGAAATTGAATCTTTTTGTTAAACGTTTCAGTAAATGAAAACACTTTAACTTTAGTTAAAAAGAGTGATTTTCATCACTTTTTTCATAAATATAGTAGGTTGTATTGACAACTTTTTCCGACATTTTTAGGGTTAAGTGAAACGTTTAAATAATCGCCTTGACAAATGAAAGACTCTTTCGCAATTCTTCGTAGGGGTCTGCACCATAAAATTCATCTTGACCGATGATGATCCATGGAATATCCAATGTTCTGAGTTGTGAAATCAACTGACGATATTGGATATTGCCTTCACCGATTGGGCAAAATTGTTGCATCGTCCCCCAATGACCTGTTATGGCAATTTTCATATCTTTGATGTGCAACATGGCGATATATTGATGATGTTTTTGAATAAACGTTAACGGATTGATTCCGGCATATTGCAACCAGTAGACATCTACTTCTAGCATGAGCGGTGATTGGTGCATGGTTTGTAAAATGATATCCATGGGGTAAAGCCCTTGGATTTTGCTGAATTCAAATGCGTGATGATGATAGGTGAGTGTTATTCCTTGTTCGCTTAATAATCTGGCAGAACGGTGACACGATAAGATGAAGTCTTGATAGTGAGTTAGGTCTTGCCGATTGTATTTTTCAGGCATGGATCCTATACCCATAATGTTTGTGTGAAGCATTTTGTGCTGTTCAATCAATGATGGAGCGATATTGTCAAGGGATGTTAGACGTGGATGTGTTCCTGCAATATCGATACCCAATTCTTTACATGTCGCTGCAATCAACGCGATTCGATCATAGGTCCAATCACTAAAACCTGAAAGTTGGATTGCATCATAACCCATATCTTTGAGATGTTGGAGGGCATCAACAATTTGATGATCCGTTTTTAGATGATGACGTAATGCATATAAATTAAGTGCTATTCTCATAAATGACCCACCTTGGAAAATCCTTAATTTCATTATAGTTTTTAATCACATTTTATGCAACATGACTTTTCTTGATGTATTCGTTGGCTTATCTCTTTAACTATTGATAAAAATGGTTATAATATGATGTAGATTGCACTGTTTGGGGGATTCCATGAGAAAGATCATCGCCTTTATAACCAAAGACAAAGTATTTTTAATCGCACTGATTTTTGCATTATTTTCGATGATTATAATACCGCCCTCACAAGACTATATGGGTTATATCAACACCAAAGTACTCATCGTGATGTTCACGCTCATGATCGGTGTAGCAGGGATGTATGAAACCCACTTTTTTGATTTTATCGCAACCAAACTCGTCATTCGTTTTGTCTCAATCAAGTGGATTGCATTAGTGATCATTTTAGTCACCTTTTTCTTAGGAATGTTCTTAACCAATGATGCAGTTTTACTCACGTTAGTCCCTTTTACGATATTCGTGACCAGACATACAAAACAAGAAAAATACACCTTGATGATTATCATTTTACAAACAATCGCTGCCAATATGGGAAGTGCCCTTACACCCATGGGTGATCCTCAAAACATTTATCTTTATGCATTTTATGATATTCCATTTCAATCTTTCCTTGCAACAACATTTCCAATTACCTTCATGGGGTTTATTTTGTTGGTCGGAACAACACTCATCTGTATCCCACATCAGCACTGTGAACTAAATTTAGCTGCACCTCAAGTCCGTTGGGATAAAGTTCTTTTATATGCTCTCTTCTTAATCAACGCTTTACTGTTGATATTAAGAGTTGTCAATGTGTGGATCACATTAGGTGTTACTCTGATCTTGGTTATCATTTACGGTAGACGTTTACTAAAACGTGTTGACTACCATTTATTACTCACCTTTACAGCCTTCTTCATTTTTACAGGCAATCTTGCACAAATGGATGTTTTACAAGGGATTACATCACAGTTTCTCAGTGGTCATACATCTGTTTACTTTACAGGATTGATCACTTCACAGTTGATATCTAATGTTCCTGCAGCTGTTTTACTTTCGACTTTCACAGATCGTCTTTACTGGCAAGCATTATTGCAAGGGGTGAATGTGGGTTCGATGGGAACCATTATTGGTTCACTCGCAAGCTTAATTTCATTCAAATATATTTTAAAAGATGATCGTACCCATTTAAAAACATATTTGATCAATTATACCGTGGTCAGCATCATCTTCATTACAGTCATCACTTTGTTTCTCTTCCTGTTATAACAAAAAACCCGATCGTTTGATCGGGTTATTTTTATACACTTATTTCTTTAAGTTGTAAAAGGATTTTAAACCAAGATATTGTGCAGTACCTGCAAGTTGATCTTCGATACGAAGTAATTGATTGTACTTAGCAATACGGTCAGTTCTTGATGCAGAACCCGTCTTGATTTGACCTGCATTGGTGGCAACAGCGATATCTGCAATCGTTGTATCTTCTGTTTCACCAGAACGGTGAGAAACAACCGCAGTGTAACCGGCACGTTTTGCCATTTCAATCGCATCAAAGGTTTCGGTAAGTGTTCCAATTTGGTTGACTTTAATCAAAATGGAGTTTGCGATACCACGTTCAATACCGAAAGCAAGTTTTTCGGTGTTGGTGACGAATAGGTCATCACCCACGAGTTGAATCTTACCACCAAGAAGTTTAGAAAGATATTGCCAACCTTCCCAGTCGTTTTCATCAAGACCATCTTCGATGGAAATGATAGGATATTTAGCAATTAGACCTTCATAGAAATGAGCAAGTTCTTTAGAAGTGAATTCTTTTCCACCTTCACCTGCAAGAACATAGGTTTTTGTTTCTTTGTTGAAGAATTCAGAAGAGGCAACGTCCATACCTAAGAAAATGTCTTTTCCTGGAACATAACCTGCTTTTTCAATGGCTTCGATGATAACTTGAAGTGCTTCTTCGTTCGAACCTAAATTAGGTGCGAATCCACCTTCATCACCCACACCAGTGTTGTAACCTTTTTTCTTTAAAACACTCTTTAAATTGTGGAAGACTTCAGCACCCATACGAATCGCTTCTTTGAATGACTTCGCACCGACAGGAAGAATCATGAATTCTTGGAAATCCACATTATTGTCCGCGTGAGATCCACCATTAATGATGTTCATCATAGGAACTGGAAGTTGTTTTGTATTGAAACCACCAAGATATTGGTATAATTCAACTCCCAAGAAATCTGCAGCTGCTCTTGCGCAAGCCATAGAGACACCTAAAATCGCATTAGCCCCTAATTTTGATTTGTTCTTCGTACCATCGAGTTCGATCATTAATTTGTCAATGGCGACTTGATTGGTCACATCGGTACCAATAAGTTCTGGTGCAATGACTTCATTGACATTGTGTACAGCATTTAAAACACCTTTACCTAGATAACGCTTTTTGTCTCCGTCTCTAAGTTCAACTGCTTCGTGTTCACCTGTGGATGCTCCAGAGGGAACAATCGCGCGTCCAAACGCACCTGAATCTGTGTAAACTTCGACTTCAACGGTAGGGTTACCTCTTGAGTCTAGCACTTCGCGTGCATAAATATCGCTAATAAATGGCATAATTTCACTCCTTTATTTAATTTTTGCCTGTTAGTTTAACCAACCATATTATATATGATTTTTTGGGTTTAGGGTAGAAAAATAACTATAAAAACGTTTACCTGCTATATCGATAGGCATAAACAATCCCGATGATAAAGAAAACGATCTGAAGGATATTATTAACAGAGAAAAAATAAAGCCCCAAGGGTAAAAGAAATGTGAAGTACGAAATGGGGTTAAGCATGGGCCAGAACACATCTAAGCTCCAAAGATTGAGGATAATATAGATACCTGATGTCATCGTCACATTCATCAAATAGTAAGCGAAAAGAAAGAAAGCGATGCTGATGAAAGGATAGATAATGTGATAGGTTTGATAAGAACTTCTTATCCGGGTTGCCATGAGATGAGATAGTACTAAAAGAAGCAACCAAATAATCGAAAAATTAAAATAATACATAAAAATGAAATGAACTAACCCTAAGATGAGTCCACCTGTGAAGGACATAAAAAAGCCCGATCGGAGAACGGGCATGAGATCTTGCTTATCGATGGGTTTAGAAAACTCATGTTTAAGAGACATATAAATCCTCCTCCTTCATTATAACATGAACGAGTGATGATAACAGATATCCTAAACTTTACTAATATGGATATCTCGGTAGATAATGGATAAACGTTTATATGTGACAAACGTAATGATACTCACTAAACTCGATAAGATGAGATTAAATGGAATCACAGCAAATAAAATGTAATATCCCATGTAGTTATCGGGTGTGATGCCAGGAATGGTCGTTAACATCCCAAAAATCGCATCAAAACCATATAAGTGCATGTAAAAAGCTAAGATAAATGACCAGTTAATAATAATTGCTGTTACAGTCCAGCTTATCACAATTGAGAATAATGCAATAATCGCACCTTTTTTTGTCTTGTGATGATGATAAATCATGGATGAAATCAACACTGTGGCAAATCCGATAAGAAAATCGGCTAACTCACCTACTCCTGCTGTTGTCGAACTTGGAAGTTTAACCAAAAGACGAATAATGGTGATAATCGTTCCACTAATTGGTCCAAACATGAATCCTCCAATATAGACGGGTAGATTAGAAAATTGAACATCCAAAAATCCAGGAATAAAGGGTAATATTAAATTCATCGGGAACTTAATGAATAGATAAAGGACGACTGAGATCGCTGCAAGAATCGATAGTGTCACCATCTTCTTAATCTTTTCACCATTACCTTTTGATCGGCTTTCATATTTGTACGCGAGGATCGAAAGGATCACAAGAGAAATAGAAAACACGACGAGCAAAACCACTTTGAAAGCATTCTGATTCGTTTGAATAAAATCAAACATGGGTAATTCCTCCTTTATGAAATAAAAAATCGCCAAATAAACTTCGGCGACAAAAGAACGTCAAAAATTGACCTTTCACTTCTTCCATCCAGACTTTACTGTCGGTCCTTGAATCACACAAGGTCTGCCCAAAGGCTCGCGGACTATACCGCCGGTCCCGAATTACACGGTGCCCCGAAGTATTCATTTACACTTTCATTATAGCATGCTTTTTTATAATATCAATAGATACTCCTTTTGCACAATTTGAAAACGTTTTTTTTGCGTTGTTACAAACCAATACTTGATTTTCGATTATAATAAGAGAGGATACTATACGTTAAGGAGTCTATATGAAAAAATTTGTTGGATTAATTATTATGGATGGCTACGGACTTGCTCCTGATAGCCCAAGCAACTCAGTCTCTCTTGCAAAAAAGCCTTTTCTAGATCGATTATTTAAAGAATACCCTACCAATGTGCTCCAAGCGAGTGGCGAATACGTCGGTTTACCTGATGGTCAAATGGGAAATAGTGAAGTCGGTCATTTAAACTTAGGTGCGGGTCGAGTGGTTTATCAATCGCTCACAAGAATCAATGTAGCGATTAAAGATGGCTCGTTTTTCAAGAATAAAGCATTTCTTGATGCGATTGCCTATACAAAAAAACATCATTCAAAGTTACACATTTTTGGCCTTGTCTCTGATGGTGGAGTTCACTCATATCCCACCCATATTCAAGCACTTCATGATCTAGCAGTTTCACAGGGAGTAACCCCTTATCTTCACGCTTTCATGGACGGAAGAGATACCCCACAAACGTCAGGTTACGGGTACTTAAAGGATCTTATGGATCATGGGATGCAAGTTGCTACTGTTTCAGGACGTTACTATGCGATGGATCGCGATAACAACTGGGATCGTATCCAAAAAGCTTATGACAACATGACGTTAGGAACTGGAAAACAGCAAGGAGCCTTAGAAGGCATTCAAGCATCCTACGATGCAGGCGTGACCGATGAATTTATTGTTCCATTTTTAGTCAATAAAGACGGTTTAATCAAGGATCATGATGCCATTATCTTCGCAAACTTTAGACCTGATAGAGCCATTCGTATTGCAACCGCATTCTCAAATCCAGAAGCGACAAAGTTATATACCACCCCAGGAAAAGCCATATTTGATTTAAAGCATACCGTGAAAGATATCTTCTTTGTTTCCATGATGCATTATAACGAATCTGTCAAAGGTCCATTAGCATATGAACTCCAAACACTCAATAATCTTTATGGTGAAGTGATTGCCAATGCTGGACTGAAACAGTTAAGAATTGCTGAAACAGAAAAATATGCTCACGTCACCTTCTTCTTTGATGGTGGTGCTGAAAAAGACCTTAAAGGTAGCACACGTATTTTAGTCGAATCACCTAAAGTACCTACCTATGACTTAAAACCAGAAATGAGTGCTTTTGAAGTTCGTGACAAGGCGGTTGAAGCGATTAAGAGTGAAGCCTTTGATACGATGATCTTAAACTTTGCTAATCCCGATATGGTCGGTCATACTGGGTCGATTGAAGCTGCCAAAATCGCGGTAGAAACTGTAGATCAATGCACGAAAGATGTGGTCGAAGCCATTCTTTCTATCGGTGGTGTCGCGATTGTTCTAGCTGACCATGGGAATGCAGAAAAAATGAGAGATGAACTCGG
The DNA here is from genome assembly GCA_937868795.1 of uncultured Acholeplasma sp. GTDB lineage: Bacteria > Bacillota_I > Bacilli_A > Acholeplasmatales > Acholeplasmataceae > Peloplasma. Next base: position 1,073 of record CALMNM010000077.1, on the reverse strand, counting down.
TAATCCTCATACCGCACATACCACCAACCTAGTACCCATTGCCATTACAAAGAAAGGCATAGAAGTGAATACAGGTTCACTTTGTGATATCGCACCGACAATGTTAGATTTACTCGGTGTGAAGCAACCTAAGGAAATGACTGGACATAGTCTAATTGTCAAATAAATGATAAACTCGCCAAGTGCGAGTTTTTTTTATCTTTAGAAAGAAAAAGACGCACGAGGCGTCAATCTTCAATCAACTCCATGACATCAATGTCGTATCCGACCTTTTTGATGGCATCCACAAGGATGATTTCATCTGCATCCTTATTTTCAAAAACAATTCTTCCTACCTTTGCGGCAAGATCATACTCAAAGTGTTTCGCCCCAGCAGCATAGAGTGCATTTTCGATGGTTGTCATACAACTGGTACAGTGCATAAGTCCTTTCAAACTAACGACTAAAACCGGCATTGGCAAACCTCCTTATCATTACATCGTCTGACGTAAATAATACTCAATAATCGCTTGAGTTCCTTCATCATTGAACCCATGATCAGATAGAAATTGATAGGCTTTGGTCACCTGTTCTACCACAGGAAGACAAAGATCTTTCTTTTCCTCTAAAACAAGTCGTAAATCTTTTAAATAATGTTTCACAAAAAAACCTGGCGCGTAATCATGCTTCATCATTTTCGGACCATTGTTTTGTGCCTGCCATGAAGAGGCTGAACCTCCAGTGATGACTTTTAGCATCAAGAACGGATCAAGTTCTTTGCCTTTCGCGTACATCATCGCTTCAGCAACACCTGCAATGGCTCCCGCAATCGCGGTTTGATTGGCTAGTTTAGCGTGCTGTCCAGAGCCAGGTTTTCCCATGTAGGTGATGGTCTTCCCCATTTTTTCTAAAAGAGGCGTAATCGTTATAAACGCTTGCTCATCGCCACCCACCATGATGGAAAGGGTTGCGTTAATCGCGCCTAAATCACCCCCTGTAACAGGTGCATCAAGCATCACAAATCCTTGGACTTTCGCTTCTTTTTCTAATTCGATGGCGAGTGTCGGTGATGAAGTCGTCATATCAACTAAAAT
>CALMNM010000076.1 GCA_937868795.1 uncultured Acholeplasma sp. | reverse complement strand
CCAACCAATGAAGAAGTCATGATTTCAAGAGAAGTTCAACGGTTGATGAATAAGTAAGCTTAATATAGACAAAGCATCTAAAGTTTAGCTGCTTTTTTTATTTAGTGAATCAGATGATATTTGCGATATCGTTTTGAGGGATAGTGAAACCAAGGTGGAATCAAGATAAAGGATAAGATGAATAGTAAACTAAGAGAAATATAGAGTGGTAGATAATAGGATGCAGGGATATTTAAAGTAAATTGATTGAGCAGATGAGGAATGAAAGCACCTGAATAGGTTGGCTTACCTGCTAAGATTAAAAGTTTCTTTTCGAGAATCGTTAAAGGACAATTGATCAGGTAATATTGCTGAACCGCAACGATGATCATCGCAATCATATGAATTACTCGGAAAATTGGATTACGGATGAAGTGCCATTTCAAGAAGAAACCTAAGTAAATCACAAATAATCCTAAAAAAACAAATAAAACATAAAGGAGGTGCACCAAAGCGACCAAACGCGATAACTCATAAAACGATTGACTTGAAAGATAAATCAAAAACATCTTTAACACCCTTCAAATGCTAACCGCACATCAGGAGAGTTCACCTTCCTTTTACATCGAAATAACAAATAAAACAAGGGGTTTTTCACCGATTGTTTATAGAAAATAATCGCAGTAAAAAAGCATCATACTTTCAAGGAAAATTTAAGAAAAAAATGAGATTTTAAGCATCTAGGGTATAATAAAAGTATCATCATCAAGGAGGAAAAAAGATGCGTCCACCCTATGATATCTTAGGTTATCAACTCATGGATTTAAATTATCATCGTTTGGGAAAAGGGATCCCTGAAATGTTCAAAATCACACTTGGGAAGTCAAGCTTTGACCAAGAGAAACAAATCTATGTCATCTTTCCAATCATTGAAGTGAAGTTTAAAGATTCTGAACCCTCACTTTTTCGGTATAACGCAGCCTTTCGGATCAATGACCCCGCGTGGAAAGAGAGTCTTCCACCCATTCAACTTGAAGCACTATTAGTGTCTTCGATCTACCCCTTTTTAAGAATGTCGGTTCATCAGATCACCGATGATTCAAGAGGACCCATTAATTTACCAATAATCGATTTAAGATTTGCCAATTTTGAAAAAGGTGTCATGATTGAACCTGTTCTAAAGAACAAGACTTTCCAAAACTAATGATGGTGATAAAATATGAATGATTTTATTAAAGTGAATGACACATTAAATCTTGATGTCAAACGGATGGGGATTAATGGTGAAG
>CALMNM010000075.1 GCA_937868795.1 uncultured Acholeplasma sp. | reverse complement strand
AAACTCATCGGTGTTACCCCAAGAATCATTTATGAATTAGGTGTACAAAAACAATTCGTCAATACACGATATATTGAGCGTCTCACTGAACGTGGCATGAATACGCTCATGTTAACCCTAAACAATCCCCATCAAGAAGAGATCTTTCACCTATGTGATGCCTTTTTAGTGACAGGTGGTTGGGATTTGAATCCAACAACGTATGGAGAAACAAATGATGAGGGCTTATCAAAGGATGTTCATGATGAACTAGATATCATCGATCGTGATGTCATCCATTATGCCATCAAACATAAGAAACCACTTCTTGGTATCTGTCGTGGTCATCAATCCTTAAATGTCTTCTTAGGGGGAACCCTTCATCAAGACATGAAAGGTCATGGATCGATCAAAGATAACCATATCATTCATATGACAAAAGATAGTCGTTTTGATGTGGGTTCAACTATCTCTGTCAACAGTTATCATCATCAAGCCATTAAGGATTTAGCATCATCCCTTGATGCCTTAGGTATTCATGAGGATGGCACTATTGAAATGGTCTATCATAAAGAACTTCCCATCTTTGCTGTACAGTGGCATCCAGAGATGACACCAAGTGATCCCATCTCACAAAAAGTCTTTGATACCTTCATCAAACTCATAAAATAATGTATAGATACAAAAAGAGAACACATTCTATCAAATCTGTTCTCTTATTTTTTTATTTCTAGCTTCAGTTGAAAGGAAATGCAATGAATATAATGAATAAACTGATTGCGATAGGTAATTGTGCAACAATCATCCATCCAATCGTTTGATTGAACGTAATCTTTTTGTTTTTGAATTTACCAAAGACCCACCGGTAAAGATATAACGTCACAGTTACACCGATGACATAGGTAAACATCATTTGTGCTAAATAGGGATAATTCTTATTAACAAAGACCAAGATTAGCAAAATCGTAGGGTAGATCAAGATGGGTAGGAATGCGATGATTCCCAAAACCATGGCATTTCTTTTTTCTATATTCATCGGTTTACCTTCTTCCGTATTTAAAAGGATCTTCTTCAGGCTCTTCCTCTTCTTCATCCTCTTGATGGAGATAGAGATTGACAATCGCACGATAGGACATCAGTGTACCAAATACAGCTAAGATAATCCACCCACCAATGACCGTTAAGAAGAACTCAGGAGACTCTAAGATATAGTATATGTAAATCAGTCCTGAAACGTCAAGCCCTAAGTAAGCAACGAGTGATAATGGGACAGGTTTCTTTTCTCCATCGCCCTCTTCACCTTGCATCTGTCTGATCTCTCTTAACATCTTTTGAATGGGGAAGATCTTTAAGAAAATCGATACAGCGGCTAAGATTGCCTTAACGGCAGTCACCGCTATCCCTTGTTTGCCATAAAGAAAGATCATTGATAACGAAGCAATTAACGTAGAACTAAATAGTAAAAATGAGGACATGAGATTAAGTCCAAGCATACCAAAGAAGGTGAAGATGGTTGGCTTTTTTTGAATAACTTTGGGTTCTTTAGGCATCCTTTATCCTCTTTTACTTCTACTTACTTAAATTGTATCTTAAAATCCTCATCTTTAATCTCTTTTGCATGTTTATCAACCTTGTATTCAATGACATTTTGTTGATGATAGTCAAGCAAAAGTCCGGTAATGATC
>CALMNM010000074.1 GCA_937868795.1 uncultured Acholeplasma sp. | reverse complement strand
TATGGAGCAACCTATTGTGTTCTCGCTCCAGAACATCCACTTGTACTACACATTACATCTGAAGATGAACTTAAAGATGTCAAAGATTATATCGAAAAAACAAAACAAAAAAATGACATGGATCGTGCATTAGATAAAGCAAAAACTGGAGTTTTCACAGGAGCTTATGCGATTAATCCATTAAATCACAAAAAAATTCCTATTTGGATTGCAGATTATGTATTACCACATTACGGAACAGGTGCTGTCATGGCTGTTCCTGCGCATGATGAACGCGATTTTGAGTTCGCACAAGTTCATGGTTTAGATATCGTTGAAGTCGTTCAAGGTGAAAGCGAAGGAGCTTTCACAGGTGATGGCATTCACTTTAATTCTGGCATCATTGATGGTTTAAACAATGAAGATGCGAAAAAGAAAATCATTGATTATCTTGAAAAAACAAATCAAGGATATGAGCATTCTACATATAAATTAAGAGACTGGGTCTTCTCAAGACAACGTTATTGGGGTGAACCTTTCCCTGTTATCTATGATGAAAATGATCAGATTCACTTACTTGATGATGAAGATCTACCTCTAGAATTACCTATTTTAAAGAACATTCGTCCTAGTGGTACAGGTGAAAGTCCTTTAGCGAACGCTCATGATTGGTTATACGTTAATTACAACGGTATCCAAGGTAAAAGAGATACAAACACCATGCCACAACTCGCTGGTAGTTCATGGTACTTCATCGGATATATTCTAAAAAATCATTTAGGTATGATTCCACTTAATACAGAAGAAGCTAAAAAATTATTAGATAAATGGCTTCCAGTCGATTTATATATGGGTGGAACTGAACATGCTGTAGGTCACTTGCTTTATTCAAGATTCTGGACGAAGTTCTTAAAAGATCTTGGACTCTTATCGTGCAATGAACCATTTAAGAAACTCTTTAATCAAGGCATGATTTTAGGTAGTGATAATACACGCATGAGTAAATCAAAAGGAAATGTTGTCAATCCAGATGATATTTTCGAATCTCATGGAGCTGATGCATTACGTTTATATGAAATGTTCATGGGACCTTTAGAAGCTGAAAAACCATGGAATACAGATTCTCTTAATGGTGCTAAAAAATTCTTAGATCGTGTATGGCGTATGTTTGAATTTCCACTTGCTAAAGAAGAAGTGCTTGATTTAAGAACAAGTTATCATCAAACCGTTAAAAAAGTGACTGAAGATTATGAAAAGCTTGCTTTTAATACAGCAATCAGTCAAATGATGATCTTTGTCAACGATGTGTATAAAGCACAAACATTATCTAAAGAACAAGCAAGAGGATTTTTAAAACTATTAAATCCGATTGCACCACATTTAACCGAAGAAATTAACAAAGAAATACTAAAGACTCATGAGGAATTACTATATTCGGATTGGCCAACATATAACGAAGCATATCTTGTTTTAGATGAACTTGAAGTTGTTGTTCAAGTCAATGGAAAACTAAGAGCAAGAATCACCGTTAAAAACAATACCGATGAAGAGACACTCAAGAAACTTGCGATGGAACATCCAAATGTTAGCAAACATATTGAAGGTCTAACCATTCGAAAAATGGTTGTTATCATCAATAAATTGGTAAATATTGTCGCAAACTAATGAAACATCTCACTTCGGTGGGGTGTTTTTTCATCAAATACCAATAAAATTAACACATCATTTGTATATTCAGTGTAAGGGGAACTTATGGAAAACATGGATCAAATCATTAAAGAGTTAAAAAACAAGAACTATCAATCATTTGACCGGTTTTATGACTTGACAAAAAATCAGGTTTTTTACGCCATCGTCTCAATTATTAAAGATAAAAATCTTGCAGAAGATTTAATGCAGGATACGTACATGAAATTCTTAGAGAAAATTGATCAGTATAAAATGGGATCGAATGTATATGCTTATTTATCACAAATTGGTCGAAATCTGGCAATCAATACTTACAATAGAAGGAAAAAAGAAGTTCGAAGTGAAGAAATCTTTGAAACTATTCCTGCAGAAGAAGTCGTTGAACATGATGAAGACATCTTCAAGATTCTAGACATCTTAGAAATTAAGGAAAGAGAAATAGTAACACTTCATGTGATTAATGATTTAACATTTAGAGAAATATCAGATATTGTAGATAAACCCTTGGGTACTGTTTTATGGATCTATCAAAAAGCTATAAAGAAATTAAAAGGAAAGGTAGGTGAATGGCATGAATAAAAAAGAACTTATTCAATTGATTAAACAAAAAGCAAATGAAGTTGAAATTAAAGATTTATCAAGTGAAATCATCGAAAAAGCGAAACGTCTTCCTCATCATGAGGTCTTCGAATCCAAAAAACGTTTTTCAATCAAACCCGCATTTATAGCCTCTGCGTTAACCTTTGCAGGATTACTTGTCATGTTCTTCATTCTATCGCCAAACCAACCTACAGTTTATGCCTTTGAATCACTTGATCAAGCGGTTGCTGATGCAACCATAGCAAGTCTCGGCATATTGAGTGAATCAGATGAACTTATTGCTGATGGATTGACCAACTTATCCATTTCTCTTCTTGAAAGTGAAAACTATGCAACAGATGAAATTGATGCTGTATTAAAATATCTAGGTGCCACTGAAAGATTGCTTGGAACAAGTGAACTTATGAAACGTCAAAATCAATTAGGATATCAAGTCGTTTTAGATTTCAGTTCAACAGATATTCTTGGTGA